>JAHEHQ010000166.1:3614-6100 GCA_024644505.1 Gammaproteobacteria bacterium | reverse complement strand
GCTGGTCGTGGACTGCAGCCACGAACTGCAGATCGATAGGATCTGCGCACGGGATGGTGCGGATCCGGATCAGGCCAGGGAGATACTTCGGGCACAATGCAGCCGCCGGGACAGACTGAAAGCAGCCGATGATGTCATCGAAAACAACGACAGCCTGGAAGCCCTGGAACAAAAGGTCCGCTCCCTTCACGGGAAATACCTTGCATTGAGCCGCCCCAACAGCCCGGACCATTGACCCGATAGTTAAACGGCCCGCACAGTTTGCCACGTCAACCATTTTCCTTTCTTTGGCAAATATTGGAGAATAGGGCGACCCTGAAAACAAAGCGCCCCGTCATTAGCAAACTAACCGTTGCAGCCCCATGCTCCCAACCGAGAAAGAGATCACCGTCTACGAACACCCGCTGAACGAAAAGATGCGGACGTTGTTGCGGCTGGAGCATCTGTTCAATCAGGTGAATCATCACCTTGGGCAATCCGATGTCTGGAGCAGCAGAGCCACCATCAATGGTCTGCTGGACATGATGAATATTTTCGCCAAGGCGGAAATCAAGGCCGACCTGATCAAGGAACTGGACCGCCACCGGGAAAAACTGGCCAAGATCCGCCTGAGTCCTGGCGTGGACACCCAGCGGCTGGATCAGATTCTGGAGGAACTGGGGAAATCAAACGCCCAGCTGCATGGCATCAGCGGCCAGATCGCCCAGGGCCTCCGCTCAAACGAGTTTCTCAAAAATATTCTGCAGCGAAACAGTATCCCCGGCGGCAGTTGCGCCTTCGATCTCCCTCTCTACCACTATTGGCTGGAACAACCTCACGAGGCCCGCCAAGGGGAACTCGGTGCCTGGCTGGCGAACCTGGATCCCATACAGCATGCGGTTACGCTGATACTCTCCCTGGTCCGTGGCAGCACAAGACCGACACGGGAAGAGGCGCTTGGCGGTTTTTTTCAGCGCAACCTCGATCCCCAGACACCGGTCCAGATGATTCAGGTTGGCCTGGCCAGGGGCACGCCGCTTTTCGCGGAAATCAGCGGTGGCAAACACCGGTTCACCATAAGATTCCTGCAACCCTTCGAGGTTGATCGCCCCGCACAGACGCAGGAAGACATCCCCTTCTCTTTGAATACCTGTATCCTTTAACCTTTTTTACCGACTTCCAGTGAAAAAAAAGCCTACACGGGCGAAATGCCCAAATTGCGGAAAACCCTTCGAGTGGGACACCTCTGGACCCTGGCGGCCATTCTGCAGCGAACGCTGCAAACTCATCGATCTGGGGGAGTGGATAAATGAGGGGCACAGGATCCAAGGGCCGAGGGCCGAGGGCCAAGGGCCGAGGGAAGAGCCCTGAACCGAGATTGGTCTGATCTGTTAGTCCTCGGCCCTCGGCCCTCGGCCCTCGGCCCTAAATTCCCATCCCAATCCCCGAATTCCCGCAATCCCCTGCGCACCCCTGTTCCAGGCTTCCGGCAACAGCTGCCGCTCCATGCCACCCAGGGCGAATACGGGTAGGGAGACCTGCGATACCAGTTGCTGGAAGCCGGGCCAGCCCAAGGTTCTTGCGCCGGGATGACTGGCGGTCGGCATCACCGGAGACAGTACTGCGAAATCCAGACCCAATCGCTGCGCGTGACGCAGTTCACAGGCATCGTGACAGGACGCACCAACCCATTTTGCGCTGTCCAGGGGCCGGGTTTCGAGTGCCATCAGACGCCGACTGTTAAGATGCACCCCATCGGCACCGGTCAGTTTCACCCAATCCGGGCCACCATTGAGCAAAAGCACCGCACCCTGTGCACGGCAACGTGCCAGCGCCTGGCGGGCCAAGCCGATAAAGGCTTCCCGATCCAGTTCGGGTGCCCGGAGCTGCACCAGTCTCTCACCTCCCTGCAGCGCCAGCTCAAGACGTCGCAGAAAGCTGGCGCTATCCGCTGGATCCGGGCCTGTGATCAGATAGGTGCCGGGTAACTTAATCGCGTTGATGATCGGCCTGTCAGCGGCAGGCATGGGGTAGTCCGTCAGCATTTCCGGCGTGACCCAGGCCAGCGGCTGCCCTTCGCGGCCGTGAGGTGAGCCGGAGAAAGCGGTTACCCTGTGGACATCCAGCAGCACTGATTTATCGGAATAATGGTGGGTGACAGTGATCAACGGGCGATGAGACAGCACCTGCAAACCCAGCTCTTCCCTGATCTCCCGCTCAAGACCCAGGGTAAGATCTTCACCCTCTTCTATTTTGCCCCCGGGAAATTCCCAAAGCCCTCCCTGATGCACACCCTCAGGGCGCCGGCTGAGCAGGATCCTTCCCTGATCGTCCTCGATAACGGCGACGGCGACATGAATCGGTGGCATGGAAGAAAGTTACTAGTTACTAGTCACTAGTAACTGCATTTTCAAGTCCTGTATTCCGCGTTGATCCGGACATAGTCGTATGAAAGATCACAGGTGAGTACGGATGCTTCGAGGTCTCCCCGATACAGCCCCACCCGG
>JAHEHQ010000166.1:0-3604 GCA_024644505.1 Gammaproteobacteria bacterium | reverse complement strand
TGATCGTCCTCGATAACGGCGACGGCGACATGAATCGGTGGCATGATCATGTCGCCGACATTGGGTAGGATGTGGTGAGTGAACCGAACAGCGTCGGTGGAGACGGAGACAGGGCCGAGGAATAAAGAACAGGAAAAAAATTGGATAAGCGCTCTTCCCTTGGCCCTTGGCCCTCGGCCCTCGGCCCTACCTCCCTCTGCCCTAGGCCCTTAAGTCCTGTATTCCGCGTTGATCCGGACATAGTCGTATGAAAGATCACAGGTGAGTACGGATGCTTCGAGGTCTCCCCGATACAGCCCCACCCGGATGACATATTCGTCTCGCTCCATCACGCTTCTCCCGGCCTCTTCGGTATAATCCCCCGCCCGGCCGCCGTCGCGGACGATACAGACGTTATCCAGCCAGATCTGTACCCGTTCTATATCCAGATCTTCCACACCGGCGCGACCTACGGCGGCCAGGATCCGTCCCCAGTTGGGGTCCGAGGCAAACAAAGCGGTTTTCACCAGGGGTGAATGGGCGATAGTGTAGGCCACCTGGCGTGCCTCCGCGCGGCTTCGAGCCCCGTCGACCTGGACTTTCACAAGCTTCGTTGCCCCTTCGCCATCCTGCACGATGGCACGGGCCAGTGTCATACAGACCTCCGTGACGGCATCGCAGAGCGCATTGAAAGCCTCCGAGTCCCGATCACCGATCAATTCGGATCCTGACTGCCCCGTTGCCATCAATACGCAGGCGTCGTTGGTGGAGGTGTCCCCGTCCACCGATATGGCATTGAAGGAACCTTGCACCGCCCGTTCGAGGCAGTACTGCAGCAGCCCTTGATCCACCTTGGCATCGGTGGCCAGAAAGGCCAGCATGGTCGCCATGTCGGGGCAAATCATCCCGGCACCCTTGGCCATGCCCGTAACCGTGAGGGTGTGCCCCTGGAGCACAAGGGTCCTGCTCGTCAGCTTCGGCAGGGTATCCGTCGTCATGATGGCCCGGGAAGCATCGGCCCATCCGGCTTCGTTCAGCGTGCCAAGTACCTGGGGTATGGCGGCCTTCATTCTGTCCACGGGCAGCGATTCGCCGATGACACCGGTTGAGAAGGGAAGGACCTGGTCCACCCCACAGGCGCCTGCTTCCGCCAGGGAGCGGCACAATTCCAACGCGGACTGCATTCCCTGCTCCCCGGTACCCGCATTGGCGTTTCCGGAATTGATCAAAAGATATCGTGGGGACGCCGTACTGAGGTGCGCCCGGGCAACGGACACAGGGGCGGCACAAAAGGCGTTGCGGGTGAACACCGCGGCACACCGGGTACCCTCCGCCAGCTCCATAACCAGCAGGTCGTCACGACCTGGGTACTTTATCCCGGCAGGACCCGTACCCAGACGGACGCCGGAGATGGGAAGAAAAACCGGATTATCCATTGACGGAATACTATGACTGAATCTTCCCGTGGCACTGTTTGTATTTCTTGCCGGACCCACAGGGACAGGGTTCGTTGCGGCCAATCTTACGTTCGGTTCGCACAAAGGGTCTGTGTTGTTCCTCGATATCCTGCTCGGAAGGCTGGGGCTCCTCCTCCGCAAATCCGCTGAACTCCTCGTGCTGAAATTCGATATCCTGCTGCTGCACCTGTTGCGGGTATATCTCCTCGCGCGCCTGAATCTGTACCTTGGTCAATACCGAGACCACTTCCTGTTTTATCGCATCGAGCATGTTGGAGAACATCTCGAAGGCTTCCCGCTTGTACTCCTGTTTGGGGTTCTTCTGGGCATACCCCCTCAGGTGTATCCCCTGGCGGAGATAGTCCATGGCGGCCAGGTGTTCCTTCCAGTTGGCATCCAGGATCTGCAGCATCACCGCTTTTTCGTACATCCTAAGGTTTTCACTGCCGACCAGGCTCTCCTTGTCCGCGTACTCGTGCTCCAACGATTCGATGATCCGGCGGCGAAGGGTCTCCTCGTGCAGTTCGTCATCTTCGTCGAGCCACTGCTGAATCGGGTAGTCCAGGTCGTACTCGTTCTTCAGGGCCTGGGTGAGCCCCGGTACATCCCACTGCTCTTCCAGGCTCTGGGGGGGGATATAGGTGTCGATGAGAGAATCGATCACATCGTGGCGCAGCGACTGGATGGAATCGGATACATCCGATACATCCATCAGTTCGTTGCGCTGCTGGTAGACCACCTTGCGTTGGTCGTTGGCGACATCGTCATACTCCAGCAGCTGTTTGCGTATGTCGAAGTTGCGGCCTTCCACCTTGCGCTGTGCATTGGCTATGGCCTTGGTGACCCAGGGGTGTTCGATCGCCTCGCCTTGCTCCATGCCCAGCTTCTGCATGATGTTGGAGACCCGGTCCGATGCGAAGATGCGCATCAGATTGTCCTCCAGCGAGAGATAGAACCGGGTCGATCCCGGGTCTCCCTGCCTGCCCGACCGGCCGCGAAGCTGGTTGTCGATACGGCGCGATTCGTGCCTTTCGGTACCTATGACGTGCAGGCCTCCGGCATCCAGCACCTGATGGTGGCGCAGTTTCCAGTCGCTGCGTATCTTATCCACTTCCGGCGTGCCGGGGTTTGCGCCGAGCCCGGAGATTTCCATTTCCGGGTTGCCGCCGAGCACGATGTCCGTGCCGCGACCCGCCATGTTGGTGGCGATAGTTACCACACCGGGTCGGCCGGCATCCGCGATGATGTGGGCTTCCCGCTCGTGCTGCTTTGCATTGAGCACCTGATGGGGGATTTTCCCTCTGTCGAGCAGCCCGGAGATCAGCTCCGATGTCTCGATGGAGGCGGTACCCACCAGGGCCGGCTGTCCCCGTTTCACGCAGTCCTGGATATCATCCAGAATGGCAGCATACTTTTCCTCGGCGGTGAGATAGACCAGATCCCCCATGTCGTTCCTCACCATGGGTTCGTTGGTGGGGATCACCACAACCTCGAGGTTATATATCTGCATGAATTCCGGGGCCTCGGTGTCCGCCGTACCGGTCATGCCCGAAAGCTTCTCGTAAAGCCTGAAATAGTTCTGAAAGGTGATGGACGCCAGCGTCTGGTTTTCGTTCTGGATCGACACACCTTCTTTCGCTTCGACTGCCTGGTGCAGACCCTCGGACCAGCGGCGGCCGGGCATGGTTCGCCCGGTGAATTCGTCCACGATGACAATCTCGCCGTCGCGGACGATATACTCCACGTTCTTGTGGAACAGCACATGGGCGCGCAGGGCCGCGTTCACGTGATGCATGAGATTGATGTTGACGGTGTCATACAGGCTGGAGTCGGGGTCCAGAAGCCCCAGTTCCTGAAGCATCTCCTCGATATGCTGGTGTCCCTCCTCGCTGAGAAACACCTGCCGGGCCTTTTCATCCACCGAATAGTCGCCGGGACCGAAATCGGGTTTTCCATCCTCCCCTTCTATGGGGTCCTGCCGGGTCAGGCGGGGTATGATCTGGTCGATCTTGACGTAGAGATCCGAACTGTCCTCCGCCGGACCCGATATGATCAGGGGCGTTCGGGCCTCATCGATCAGGATCGAGTCGACCTCGTCGACCACCGCGAAAACCTTGTCCCGCTGCACCCGCTGATCAGCGCTGAATGCCATGTTGTCGCGCAAATAG
>JAHEHQ010000165.1 GCA_024644505.1 Gammaproteobacteria bacterium | reverse complement strand
ACCGCGACCCGGAAAATTCCGATGTAACTATGCAGCATGGTGGCAGCGTCGGTCGGTTGAGGGATGGTTTTTCCGGAAAACACCATGAATACGTCCATGTAGGTTTGATTTTGGCATCCATGCCATAAACATTTCCTCCAAAATCATCCCACAACCGACTTGTAGCCGGTGCATTTCCGCAGAGCTGATTAGTTACATTCCGACAACGATAGGCGGACAAACTCAGGATATCAGTTTCCTGGCCTGCTGCACCCACTTTTCCCGCTTGATGCGGCCTGACAGGGTACCCAGTTTTTCCATGTCCTGATTACTGAGTTCCGCTATCTGTCTGATGGTTCTGATGCCGTTGTCCTTGAGTTTCTTTTCCAGGCTCGGGCCTATTCCGGATATCTGCTTGAGGTCGTCGCTGGATCGATCGGGTTTGGCCGACGCCTTTTTTGTCTTGGGGGATGACCTCCCGGAAGCTTTTCCGGGCTGTTGACTGGACGCGCTGGTTTTTTCCCCCGGGAGAGTGCGGGGAACACCCAGTTCATTGAACCAGTGACTCCAGAGTTGCTGCTGGGTTTCGATGGATTTCTGCATGGCCTTGACAATCTGGTTTGCGAGCTTGGTCATTTCCTTGCCCGAAAGGCCATCGAATTCCGCCATATCCGACCAGTCTTTAATAAGCGCCATCTGCTGCTGGATGGAATCCTCGACGGCTTTCTCCCAGTCTCTGTAACTGGGAAGCGCTCCCGGTTCACTGCTTCCCCTGAGGACCTGGAGCCACTGACCCCAGAGTTGGTTCTGGTTATCCAGCCATCGCTGAGTCGATTGCCGGGCTTCGTCATTGAGTTCGGCGAAAGATTTGGGCTTGAGCTTTTTGCCGCTGGCCCGTTCCGACCATTGATCCAGCCACTCCTGCTGCAGCTCCAGGGACTGTTTGACGGCCTGACCCGCCCAGTTGCTGATATTCTCAAGGGTTTTCTGCTGCCAGTCGTTCAGGTCACGCGGAAACGCGGAACCCGGAAAGCTGGCCATGGAGTCCTTCCATAACTGATCCTGCATTTCGCAGAGATTCTTGAGTATCTCTTTCTGGTTTTTGAACATGGCGCGGGCTCCGGAAACCACCGTCTCTAGGGATGGGCGATGAATGAACAGTCTATTTACACGGGGTTGGGTATCCGGCAACGCGAAACCATCGCCCAGCCCACATGTGACATTTTTATTACATCGTTAGTAACTTAGTCATGGAGCCTGTTTTGTCAAGACCATAAAGCTGAATCTGTCAGCCCGCTTCGGATCTGTGGCGTCTTTCCTGGAGATTCTGAACCGCCGTCCTGGGATTCAGGTTTTCGTAGAGAACCCTGTAAGTCTGCTCCGTGATGGGCATTTCCACACCCAGTGCCCGTGCCTTGCGGTAGATCTCCCGGGTTGTCATCACCCCTTCCACTTCCTGGCCAATCTCAAGGCGCGCCTGCTCCACTGTCAGTCCCCTCGCGAGCGCAAGCCCCATACGACGGTTTCGGGATTGGTTGTCCGTGCAGGTCAGAATCAGGTCACCCAGTCCCCCGAGGCCCATGAAGGTTTCCGGCTTTCCGCCCAGCGTGCGCCCCAGGCGCATGATTTCGGCAAGCCCCCGGGTGATAAGTGCGGCACGGGTGTTGGCGCCAAAACCCAGGCCGTCGGCGATTCCGGCGGCAATGGCCATGACGTTCTTGGCAGATCCCCCCACCTCCAGCCCGACCAAGTCATCGCTGGTATAGGGGCGGAAGGTTTCGTTGTGCAGGTAGCGCACCAATCGTTCGGCGTGTTCGGGATCCGGGGATGCGACCGTGATGGCCGTGGGCAGCCCCCGGGCGACTTCCATGGCGAAGCTCGGTCCGGATATGATGGCCATCGATCTGGGACCGATGGTTTCCTCCGCGACCAGATGCAGCAGTTCGCCGGACTCCGGGTCGAGGCCCTTGGTGGCCCAGCTGAGGGGCGTGGCGGGTTCGGCCAGGGGCGCGACAGCCCCGAGCACCTGGCGAAAGGCGTGGCTGGGTACCACCACCAGGATCTCGTCCACCGCCTCGAGGGCCGCGGCCAAGTCGCCGGTCACCTGAAGTCCCCCGGGAAACGGGATGCCGGCAAGAAACTCCCGGTTCTCCCCATCCTTCTGCAGCCTCGAGACCTGCTCCGGCAAATGGCTCCAGAGTCTTACCAGGGCACCGTTGCGGCTCAGCAGCAGGGCCAGTGCGGTACCCCAGGAGCCGGCACCGAGCACGGCAATAGCGGGCTGCCGGGCGCTCAAGTACCTGTTCCCTTAGTGCTTTTTTTCACCTTCGGCTTGCTCGGCCTGTTGTTCGGCCTGGGACTTGACCTGCTGCACGTGCTGGGCATAGAGGGCATCGAAATTAACAGGTGTCAACAGCAGCTGCGGGAAACTGCCTTTGCTTACCAGGTCGGAAACCACTTCGCGGGCATAGGGAAACAGAATGCTGGGGCAGTAGGAACCCATCATGTGGCCCATCTCATTGTCTGAAAAACCCGAAACGGAGAATATACCTGCCTGTTTCACCTCGACCAGGTAAGCGGTTTTGTCCCCCACCTTGGTCGTTACGGTCACGGTCAGCACGACCTCGAAAGTGTTGTTGCCGAGATTACTGACATTGCTGTTGAGATTCAGATTGGGCTCGGGCTTCCATTCTTCGGTAAAGATGGCCGGGGAGCTTGGCGTTTCGTAGGAAATATCCTTTATGTAGATCCGCTGCAGGGCAAACTGCCGTTGGTTTTCCTGGGTCTGGTTTTCTTCGCTCATTTATTTGAATCTCACTGGGTTGCGTATCTTAACTCTTGCGGCTGATGGGAAGGCTGGCGCTCTGCCAGGCCATGATGCCGCCTTTAAGGTCGTACACCTTTTCAAAACCGGCCTGGCGCAGCTGTTTGCCCGCACCGGCGGACTGTGCGCCCGATCGGCAGGCCACTATGACGGGCTTCTGCTTGTACTTGTCCAGCCGCCCCAGCTGGCTCTTCAGGCTGTTCATCGGGATGTTTATGGCATTGATGATGTGGCCTTTGGAAAAATCCGCTATGGGCCGAACATCCACGACCACCGCATCCTCACGATTGATGAGTTCAGTGGCCTTTTGGGGTGTGACGGCGAATTTGCCGCCGCCTGCCATGAGATTGTGGGCAAGCAATGCCAGAACCACGCAAAGCGCGGCGAAAAGGAAGATATGATTGGTTACGAACTCTATGTACTGTTCCATGGTTTCCGTTCAGGAATGAATTCCAGTAGTTACAATCGCCGCATTCTAACGCACAAGCGTAGCCAGTCATATGTCCGGTTTTTCGGGAGACGGGCGCGCATGACAGCGCCGTTTGCCACGATCGGCAGGCGTACGGATCCGGGTCTCTATCCCCTGTTGGGTCGTGCGTTTCCGGGACGGCGGATCAGGTGTGGGTGCAGAACACCTCGCGCATCATGCCTATCAACTGCAGGGTGCGGGAATCGCTGACCCGATAGAACACCCGGTTGGCATCCTTTCTGGAGGCGAGGATCCCCTTGTCGCGGAGTATGGCCAGGTGCTGGGAGATGTTGCTCTGCGAGGTTCCGACATGTTCAACGATATCCTGCACGCTGACCTCTTCGGCTCCGAGTGTGCAGAGTATCTTCAGGCGCAGGGGATGGGACATGGCTTTGAGAGAGCGGGATGCCCGCTCAATATCCTCGTCATCGGCAAAGATGTTCTCCAGATCGTCGCCTAACTCTTTTCCCGTATCGAGGACCGGTTGCTTGGTGGTACCGAATTTGTTTTCCATGTGAGGGGCTCTTTTTTAAAGCGAGCTAATAGAATAATAAACTGTTACTTATTTTAGCAATATTTCAACCTAAATATTGAGGAAAACACACCTTGGCCGCCAGGATCTGGATCAAAAATTGCTCCAAAGGGCCGATAACAGTCTTCTAATGGGGAATGATTAGTGGTCTAATGCCACTTATTTCAATAGGTTAGCTCTAACGCAGCCATATGTTTGAGGAGACACCATCAGCCTGATGGACATGCGTTGCTCCAAAGCGCTGGTTACAACGCCTTTCAGGGGGGTGTCCGCTGCCCGGTTGGGGGTACTGATTGGCCTGTTGCTGACCTGTCTTGCACCCTTGTGCCTGCTTGCGGCTGATCAGAAGGGGGAGCTGGGGCGGAAGGAGCATGAGCTCGAGCAGCTCAGGGGGCGGATCGAATCGCTTCAAAGCGATCTGGTCGACAGGGAACTGCGCCGGAGTGAGCTGATGGAGGAGCTCAGGAGCACCGAGCAGAGGCTGGGCCAATCCGCCAGGCATCTGCGAGTGCTAAAAGACAGATTGGAACAGCAACGTGAGAAACTGGGAGAGTTGCAGGCGCAGCGCCGGTCGAAACTCGCGGAACTCGATCTGCAGCGGGCGGCGCTGGGCCGGCAGCTGCGTGCGGCCTACGCCATGGGTCGCCAGGAACGGGTGAAAATACTTTTGAACCAGCAGGATCCCGCCATAGTCAGCCGTATGATGGTGTATTACGATTACTTCAATCGCGCCCGAACCAGGCAGATGGAACAGATCAATGAGGTGATGAAAGCGCTTGACCGGATGAGTGAAAAGATCGGCCTGGAAGAGCAGAGACTAAAGGAGCTCCAGACCCGGGAGTTGGAGGAAACGGAGTCGCTCGCCGAGGTGCGGGTTCTTAGGCAGCAGGTGCTGACAGCGCTTGGAAGCGATATCCGCAACAAGGATCAGGAACTGAAGGGCCTGAAGAAAAGCGAAGGCCGGCTGCAGAAACTGATCGAGCAACTTCAGGACGCCTGGATAGATCAGGCAATGGATGTCGAGGTTTCCACGCCGTTCGAGACCCGAAAGGGTAAGCTGCACTGGCCTGCGAAAGGCAGGCTGACCGCACGGTTCGGGACCCGCAAGGCGGGAAACCTGAAATGGGACGGTGTTGTGATAGCGGCGCCGGATGGCCTGGAGGTGAAGGCGGTGCATCATGGCCGGGTGGCATTCGCCGACTGGCTGCAGGGTTTCGGTCTGTTGCTGATCATTGACCACGGCCACGGTTATTTGAGCCTGTACGGTCATAATCAGAGCCTGTTCAAGGATACCGGCGACTGGGTGGAACAGGGAGAGCCCGTGGCGTCGGTGGGAAGAAGCGGCGGAAATACCAGCTCCGGAGTTTATTTCGGTATCCGCCACAAGGGCAAGGCCGTGAATCCCCGGTCATGGTGTGTGCACGGGAAGGGCAACAGGGTCGGCAATCAGTTTAACAGCGACCCCAAGATAGGATTTGGTTTAGTGGTGAACAACATATGAAACGTCGGCTGATAATGGTCCTGATTTTGGCGGCGGGCATGACCCTCGCAGCCCTTTCCACGCTGGCTCAGACCACGGAACCGCAGAGTCGCAAAAGCCTCCCCATGGAGGACCTTAGGGCCTTTGCGGAGATTTTCGGGAGGATCAAACAGGACTACGTGGAGCCTGTCGATGATCACGAACTCCTGGACTACGCGATTCGTGGGATGTTGTCCGGCCTCGATCCCCACTCCGCATATCTCAATCCCGAAGAGTTCAGGGAACTGAAGGTGGGCACCAGTGGCGAGTTTGGCGGACTGGGCATCGAAGTGGGTATGGAAAACGGCTTCATAAAGGTGATTTCGCCGATCGACGATACCCCTGCCCAGCGTGCCGGCGTCAAGGCCGGCGACTTGATCATCCGACTGGACGACAACCCGGTCAAGGGCATGAACCTGAATCAGGCCGTGAAGTTGATGCGAGGTAAGCCCGGCACCGAACTGATACTCACCATCGTACGCGACGGCGAGGACAAGCCGCTGACGATTACGGTCGTAAGAGACGTGATAAAGGTAGCCAGCGTCAAGGGCCGTATGCTCGAGGAGGGTTTCGGTTACCTGCGGATCTCTCACTTCCAGTCCCGGACCAACGAGGACATGATCAGGGCGATCGGCAAACTGAAACGCAAATCCGGCGGCCGGCTCAAGGGCCTGGTTCTGGATCTGCGCAATAATCCGGGCGGTGTGCTCAATGGCGCCGTGGCAGTCAGCGACGCCTTTCTGAAGGAGGGCCTGATCGTTTACACCCAGGGACGCCTGG
>JAHEHQ010000164.1 GCA_024644505.1 Gammaproteobacteria bacterium | reverse complement strand
CTCAGGGCGCTGTCAAACTGATATCCCTAAACCCCACCTTGTCGCAGTGGAGACGGAACAAGGGGTTAGCTGAGACTCGTCACACAGGCACTCCGTCTGTATCAAGTCGAAGAGTCTACCTACCGACTACTAGTTTCCGTTGATGGATCTTCGCCCCTGGACAAGGGTTCCATCATGATGCCAGACACGTCGCCCGTCTCGGAACGATCGATTCTTATCAGGACGCCCATCATGGGATGATCCAGATAGTGGAGTTCTCCGCTGCGCATCCTCCGGTGTTCCTGCATTCGATAACGCCGATCTCCGAATTCCAACACCCCGTCCTTCGATTCGCCGCCTGCCCATACCCTGGCTTTTCTCAGGGTCATATCCAGATTGACATGCAGGTAGCGCTTGACGCTGACACTCACCAAACCTTCCATGACCGGCATTCCATTGACTGTGGTCTGACTCGACCTCAAACGGATGGGCACCACCTTCCCGCCTTTCCTGATCACCTGTCGCCAGGCTGCGTGTATATGGGTTTTAAGACCCCGTGACTTATGCCTCAACGTGTAATCCTCCGGACCCAGTTTCCACGCTGAATCGGGCAACCAATCCGGTGTATTTGGAGCCGGGAGACTCTCCCAATCCGGTTCGCCTGGGTCATCGGGCCAGATTTCCGTAATCCCGGCTTCCTCATCGCTGCGATCGAAAATAATCATCTCAACGTCATAAAGGGTGACATCGTCGTCTGCGCTGAAGGCTGGGTTCACCAGGGTGAACAGACCGAAAGCAATAACCGGAAGGCTGTAAATCATTGATCTCATAAGAGGCTCTTTAGCGGTAAATTTGTTTGCGGCGCTGAAATCATAATGCCCTTCCACTGATTTCGTCCAGGATGACGGACACCATTTCGATGCGCTCGTTGCTTTCGGGCATTTCACGAATGAAGCGGATCCTGTCCACCCCGTCGAGTTTATACTCGGTGGGGCGTGTCTGAATCAGACGCAGAATATGCGCCGGATCGATGTCCGGCTTACCCTCGAAGAGAATACGGCCGGAGGCGGAACCCGCCTCGATCTTTCGGATACCCATGGGGCTGGCTTTGAGTTTCAGCGCGGTGATCCCCAAAAGGGCTTGTGCCGGTACCGGCAGGAGGCCAAAGCGGTCTATCATCTCCACCTGCAGTTCATCCAGCTCCTCGTCGGATTCCGCACTGGCGATTCGCTTGTAGAATACCAGTCGGGTGTGTACGTCGGGCAGATAGTTGTCCGGCAGCAGCGCAGGGATCTGAAGGTCTACTTCCGCGCCATGATCGAGGGGGCGGTCCAGGTTGGGCTGTTTGCCGGCCTTGAGGGCCTGCACCGTCCGCTCCAGCAGTTCTGAGTAGAGTGAAAAACCGATTTCATGGATCTGGCCGCTTTGTTCACTGCCCAGCAATTCACCCGCACCCCTGATCTCCAGATCATGAGTTGCCAGGGTAAATCCTGCACCGAGATCCTCAAGAGATTCAATGGCTTCCAGCCTTTTTTTTGCGTCTGGCGTTAACTTTTTCTCCGTCGGTGTAAGGAGGTAGGCGTAGGCCCTGTGATGTGACCGCCCGACCCGCCCACGCAACTGGTGGAGTTGTGCCATGCCAAGTCGGTCGGCCCGGTTGATGAGAATGGTATTGGCGCTGGGAACATCAATACCGCTCTCGATGATCGTGGTGCAGACCAGGATATTGAAGCGCTGGTGATAGAAGTCCCGCATGATCATCTCCAGTTGCCGCTCCCGGGTCCGGCCATGGGCCACCTGCACCCGTACACCCGGCATCAGGTCCTCCAGTTTCTGCGCCATATTGTCTATGGTGCTGATATCGTTGTGCAGGAAATAGACCTGTCCGCCCCGTTTTATCTCCCGTTGACAGGCCTCCTTGACAAGGGCGTCGTTCCATTCGCTGATGAATGTCTTGATGGGATGCCGCTCTGCCGGCGGGGTGGCGATGATCGAAAGGTCGCGCAAGCCCGACATGGCCATGTTCAGGGTTCTCGGGATCGGGGTTGCGGTAAGGGTGAGCAGATCCACCTCGCTTCGCAACGCCTTCAGGTGTTCCTTGTGCCGCACGCCGAAGCGGTGTTCCTCGTCGATGATCACCAATCCCAGTCGTTTGAACTTTATGTCCTGCTGCAGCAGTTTGTGGGTGCCGATGACAATGTCCACATTCCCGTTCGAGAGGCCCTGCAGCACGGCCTCCTGCTGTTTCGCGCTTCGGAAACGGGAAAGACTTTCCAGCTTTACCGGCCAGTCGGCGAAGCGGTCGCTGAAGTTCTGGAAATGCTGTTGGGCAAGCAATGTGGTGGGCACCAGTATGGCGACCTGTCTTCCCCCCTGGAGTGCGACGAAGGCCGCGCGCATGGCTACCTCGGTCTTTCCGAAACCCACATCGCCGCATACCACGCGATCCATGGGTTGGGGGGAATGCATGTCCCCGAGCACCGACTCAATCGCCTGCTGCTGATCGGGTGTCTCTTCGAAATCAAAGGATGCGGAGAATACCCGGTACTCCTCCCCCGATTCCGGAAAGGCATACCCCTGGCTGGCGGCACGCCGTGCATGTATCTCCAGAAGTTCCGCCGCCACGTCCCGTACCCTTTCCGCGGCCCGGCGTTTTATCTTCTCCCAGAGGTCTCCGCCGAGCCGATGCAGTGGTGCGTTTTCCGGCGATGCCCCGGCGTAGCGGCTGATCAGGTGCAGTGAGGAGACAGGCACATACAGTTTGTCGCCGCCCGCGTACTCAAGGGTCAGAAATTCGGTCTTCATGCCGCCGACTTCCAGGGTCTGCAGGCCCAGATACCGTCCGACGCCATGGTCCTCGTGAACCACCGGGGCCCCGGGATGCAGTTCCGTCAGATTGCGAACGACCTGGTCGGCATCCCGCTTCCTGGCTTGTTTGCGCCGCTCCTGTCTGACCTTCTCCCCTAACAGTTGGGTCTCGGTGACAACGACTACGCGGCCCAGTTCAAGCCAGAGCCCCTCTTCCAGCGGGGCCACGGTAAGCCCCAGTTCCAGTTCGGAATCAAGAAAAACCTGCCAACCCCCGGTTTCCGTTGCATGGATTCCATAGCTTCGCAGCGTATCGTTCAGCATCTCTCTGCGACCGGGACTCTCTGCGATGAACAGAATGCGTTTCGACCCTTCCGCAACGAAATCCTGCAATGCACCTGCGGGGCGGGTGGCCCGCGCACGGAAGCCCAGGGGGGGAGGGCGGTGCGTGGCGAAATTATGGAAGGCGGAAACCCCGCGGCGTCGTGTCTCGATCTCGGCTCTCTGCAGCAGCACAACGCGCAGCCCGTTGAGACGGGACGACATCTCATCGGCAGCGAGATAGAGTTCCCGTGGCGGGAGCAGCGGGCGCTCGGGATCGTGGCGGCGCTGTTCATAGCGTTCCTCGACCTGGTCCAGGAAGGTCTCCGCCTGTTCCTGACTTCGCTCCATCCGGATAACGAGCAACTCGTCAGGGAGAAAGTCGAACAGCGAGGATGTCCGTTCGAAAAACAGGGGTATGTAGTATTCGAGCCCCCCCGGTGCATTGCCGTTGCTTACCTCGCGATAGATCAGGCTTCGCTGGGGATCCCCCTCGAAACGATTGCGGAAGGCACTGCGAAATCTTGTGATGGCCGCTTCGTCCATCGGAAATTCCCGGGCCGGCAGGGTCTGAATCCGTTCTGTTCGATCCAGGCTTCTCTGGGTTTCAGGATCGAAGGTCCTGATGCTTTCGACCTCGTCGTCGAACAGATCGATACGAAAGGGCAGATGGCTGCCCATGGGAAAAAGGTCGAGCAGCGCCCCCCTTATCGCAAACTCGCCGTGGGCGATGACCTGTGATACCCGATGGTATCCCGCCTTTTCGAAGCGCCGCCCCATGGCATCCAGGGACAACCGGTCCCCCACGCCGAGCATGAAAGAGTGGGTTTCGATGTAATCCCTGGGCGGCAGTCGTTGCAGCAGGGTACTGACGGGCACCACCAGAATCCCTCTCTCTAAGGATGCCAGTTGATAAAGGGCTCGCAGTCTTTGGGAGACGAGCTCCGGCAGAGGAGAGAATATGTCGTAGGGCAGGGTCTCCCAGTCGGGGAACCCGAAGACCGGGATCTGTTCATGCCCCAGAAAAAAACACAGGCCCTGTTCCAGGGTGACCGCACTCTGCACATCCTCGGTCAATACCATGACAAGGCCCCCGAATGCCTTGGCGGCAGAGGCGATGGCAAGCGCATCCCCTGCGCCGTAAAGGCGCCCCCAATGAACCCGGTCCCCCGGTTTCGAGGGCAGGGGTGGCGACAAAGGGTCCGAAAGGGAGTTGAGCTGCTGTTGGGACATAAATCTGACTGCTGGTATTGAGAGGCGGTGATTCTCTCACAGGTTTAGGGCCTGTTAACACCACGCTGGATATCCGCATGGTCCTAGCAGGCGCACACTATATGTATTGACCTAAATCAATGGAGGAGTATTCCGATTCAGCCATTTGACGAGTGTCAATACCCCAGTATCAACAAGGGTGTTATAAGTCTCTGATTAGAGGAGTTCTGTCCGGATCTCACCCATGCGCGTGTTATGCCAGAAGTTATAAGTAGAATGCAGTTCCTGTCCGGTGACCTGAACGGTCGACGGGCAGTCATTCGCCCTCCCTGGGCGGGCGACGAAAACAGTTTTGTGGAACAGTGCACCCAGTGCGGTGATTGCATCCCCGCCTGTCCCCAAGGGCTCATCAGAGAGGGAAGAGGGCGTTTTCCCGTGCTGGATTTCAAGATGGGTGGCTGTGATTTCTGCAGGGATTGTGTAAAGGCCTGTAAGCCCGGTGCCTTGAAATATGATCCACAGATCGATTCCCCCCCCTGGAATCTGAAGGCGCATATTCTTGATTCCTGCCTTTCCCTTAATGCGGTGGTTTGCCGTTCATGTGGAGAAGTCTGTGATGAACGGGCCATTCGCTTCGAATTGAGGACAGGAGGAAATGCCCTTCCCGTTTTCAATCAGGATACATGTACCGGCTGCGGGGAATGCGTCTCCGTATGTCCCAACGGTTCAATCAGGGTTTCATCCAACAGCTCGCGCGAGAAAGCCGCGTGAAAGGAGAACAGACAGAGTATGAACATCTGCAGTTTAGTGGTCCACGCCAAACCGGAG
This sequence comes from Gammaproteobacteria bacterium, assembly GCA_024644505.1. Classification (GTDB taxonomy): domain Bacteria; phylum Pseudomonadota; class Gammaproteobacteria; order Chromatiales; family Chromatiaceae; genus JAHEHQ01. The sequence goes on along the minus strand of JAHEHQ010000164.1, from coordinate 964 downwards.
AAGTGCCAGGCAGTGCACGCCCGGCTGGAGGAATTCTCCGGCGTGGAAGTCCACGGAGGCGAAGAAGAAGGCAAATTGATCGTGACGGTGGAGGATACCCACCAAAACACGGTGGCCGACACCATGATGGCATTTAATTCAGTGGAAGATGTGATCAGTTCAACCTTGATCTATCACTATGGCGGTGAAGATCTTGACGAGGAGATAACAGGTGAAACTAACTAGACGAGACTTTGTAAAGAGCAATGCCATTGCGGCTGCGGCCTCCGTTGCGGGTGTGTCACTGCCGGCGGGCAAGACCGCGTTGGCCGCGGATGACTGGGAAGAGGGTATCCGTTGGGACAAGGCGGCATGCCGCTATTGCGGTACCGGCTGCAGCGTCCTGATGGGTGTCAAGGACGGCAAGGTGGTCGCCTCCCAGGGTGATCCCGATGCGCCGGTCAACAGGGGCCTGAACTGTATCAAGGGCTACTTTCTGCCGAAGATCCTCTACGGAAAGGATCGCCTGACCCAGCCTCTGCTGCGTAAGACGAACGGCAAGTACGACAAGAACGGGAATTTCGAGCCCGTCTCCTGGGAGGAAGCCTTCCAGACGATGGCCGATAAATGGGTGGCCGCCCGCAAGGCCAAGGGCCCTAAAGGCGTGGGGATGTTCGGCTCCGGTCAGTGGACCGTCTGGGAGGGCTATGCCGCCTCCAAACTGATGAAAGCCGGTTTCCGCTCAAACAGCCTGGAGCCCAATGCGCGCCACTGCATGGCCTCTGCCGTGGCCGCCTTCATACGCGGCTTCGGGATCGATGAGCCCATGGGCTGCTACGACGACCTCGAGCATGCCGACGCCTTCGTGCTCTGGGGTGCCAACATGGCCGAGATGCACCCGATCCTCTGGTCGCGTCTTACCGACACGCGGCTGACCAAACCCGGCTGTGAGGTGCACGTGCTCTCCACCTTTGAGCACCGCTGT
>JAHEHQ010000163.1 GCA_024644505.1 Gammaproteobacteria bacterium | reverse complement strand
CAGCGGCAGCTGCGGCATAATCACCGTAACACGGCCTCGGTCATCAGCGGCGGCGCCATGCTGATTTCCGGATCCATGCTGCTCACACTGGGGCCGAGTATCCTGCTGCCCGCCACACTCATCACCACTGCGGGGGCCTTCCTGGGCCTCACCGGCGCATACATTCTTCTGCGAAGCTGGTTTCGGGGTTAAGCGGAATCATTGCGTGTCTTCCATGATTCGGGTAATGATTCACCCTTCGCTTGGGTCCGGAAACCTGAAAGCCCCCCGACAGAATCCGACCGAGAACAGATGGGACAAGACGAGGATCAAACAATGGATATCAAGTACGGATTCGGAAAGGTCATCGATGCGAGTTTTGAGGACGCCATCGACCTGGTGACACGGGAGCTGCAGAAGGAGGGCTTCGGCGTACTCAGCGATATCGATGTGGAGGCGACTTTCAAGAAAAAGCTGGGCAAGGAAATTCTCCCCTACCGGATCCTGGGCGCCTGCAACCCGTTGCTGGCCCACCAGGCGATAAGCGCCGAACCCACCGTGGGCCTGCTGCTGCCCTGCAACACCCTGGTTCGACAAATGGAGGACGGCAGCGTGCGGGTGGATTTCATGGATCCGGAGGTAGCTCTGGGCATAGTGGACAATCCTGTCATCACGGACATGGTCGGCCGGGTCAAGACGAGATTGAAGCGGGTCCTGGATACCTTGTAACAGGCACATCGGGGACACGCCCGGCACCATCGACAACTTCTGATTGAAACGGGATGGAGGCTGCCCACAACAGCCGACATTCCGGATCAGCACCACTCCCCCATAATTTTTTTCTATGGTTTGAAATAATTCGGTCCCCTGACCGGGTCTGTGTATATGCCAAACGGCAAAAACAACTGTTTTAAATCGAGAATCAGATTCTGTTGGAGGAGTTATTAATGAATAAGACTGCGACCAAGGCGATCGTTGCGAGCGCCATCACCACCGCTCTGGCCCTCGCCCCGCTGACGGGTGTCCAGGCCGGTTCCGGCGACAAGTCCGAAAAATGCTATGGCGTCGCCAAGGCCGGAAAGAACGACTGTAAGGCAGGTCCGGGCACCAGTTGTGCCGGTTCCTCCACGGTCGACGCCCAGGGAAATGCCTGGATGCTGGTGTTGAAGGGCACCTGCGAAAAGATCGTTGGCGGCAGCCTCGCGGCAAAATAATTCCGGGGCGCCAGGATGGGGGAAGCGGAAATATCCCAGCCCAGGGTGGAGGCCCCGGTCCCAATGCGGGCCGGGGTCAGCCTCAAGGCGCAGCACTATCGAACGGTCATCGACCGGCATCCCGATGTGGGCTGGTTTGAGGTTCACCCCGAAAACTACATGGGGAGGGGCGGACCCCCACTGGGTTATCTGGAGCGTATACGCCGGGACTACCCCCTCTCTCTTCACAGCGTAGGGACCTCACTGGGCAGCCACCTGCCCGTCGACAGGGAACACCTCGGGGCCCTGAAAGAACTGGTGGATCGTTTCGAACCGGGCATGGTTTCGGAGCATCTGTCGTGGAGCCACGGCCGCGAATGGTACACCCACGATCTGCTGCCGCTGCGTTACACGGAAGACGCTCTCAATCTGGTGGTAGCGCACATCGACCAGGTTCAGGAGGTTCTGCAGCGGAAAATACTCATAGAGAACCCGTCAACCTACCTCCAGTTCAGGGACAGCGAAATGAAGGAACAGGATTTCCTGGTCGAGGCGGCCAGACGCAGCGGTGCCGGCCTGCTGCTGGACATCAACAATGTTTATGTCTCCTGCTCCAATCACGGCTGGGACATCGAGGCATACCTGTCGGCCATCCCGGCACAGCTGGTCGGTGAGATTCATCTCGCCGGACATACGGTCCAGACACTGCGCAAGGGGACGCTGCGCCTCGACGATCACGGCTCGGCGGTGTGCGATGAGGTATGGAGTCTATACAAGGACTGCATTCAGACCATAGGCCCGGTTCCCACACTGATCGAGAGAGACAGCAATATTCCTGAATTTACAGAGCTGCTTGGTGAAGCGACAGTCGCGGGTCAGGCGCTGACCGCCGCGGGCGAAAAGTATGAAGTCGCTGTCTGATCTCCAGCGGGAGTTTTGCGACGCTCTGCGCGCCCCCGGTGCTCCGTCCCCGGTTCTGATGGATGAGCTGCTCGATGACGGCACGGCCCCAGAGAGGTTCAATGTCTACCGAAACAACTTCGTCGTGCTCAACGGCGATGCGCTGGCGGACATGTACCCGACCATAAGGCGCCTGATCGGAGATGAGGCCTTCAGGTCGCTGGCGAATCGATACGTGCGAACCCACCCGCCGGAGTCCCGCACGCTGCTGCTCTACGGCGACCGCTTCCCCGGGTTCCTGGAATCCATACCGGAATTGTCCCGGCTGCCCTATCTCTCCGATGTGGCGAGGCTGGAATTTGCGTGGACCTGTGCCTATCACGCACCCGATGCGCAGTTGCTGGGGCGGGATGAAGTCGCCTCGATAGCGGCGGAGACGTTTACCCGGTTCGGCCTGGAGCCCCATCCCTCCATGCACTGCATCAGCTCCGATTACCCCGCATACCGCATCTGGGCCGCCAACCAGGAAGAGGGCTCCGAAGAGACAATCTCCCTGGACTCGGGTCCCTCCCATATCCTGATCGTACGGCCGGGCATGGAGGTTGAAACCAGGGAAGTCGGTGAGGGCGCCTTCCTGTTTCTGCAAAGGCTGCAGGCGGGCGACAGCATAGAGGATGCCTTTGATATGGCAATGCAGAGCGACAGCGCTTTCGATCTGGCCGAATTTTTCGCGCACCATCTTTTCGACGGCACCTTCTGTGCTCTTCGAAAACCCCGCACTTGAGGGAGAACTCACCATGAATGCCATCATCAGCGGCCTGCAACGTATCTTTGACGGTATTGGGAGACTGACACCGGAGTGGCTGATCGCACTCCTGGCCCGCGGGTCGGTGGCCTATACCTTCTGGTCTTCGGGCCGCTCCAAGGTCAGCGGGTTTCTGGACATCTCAGAGTCCACATTCTTCCTGTTCGAGCACGAGTATGCCCTGCCTGTGATTCCGTCACACATAGCTGCGCACATGGCCACCTACGCCGAGCACCTCTTTCCCATTCTCCTGGTGCTCGGCCTGTTCACCCGTTTTGCCGCATTGTCCCTGTTGATCATGACCGCGGTGATTCAGATCTTTGTCTATCCGGATGCCTGGAGCGTTCACATGTGGTGGGCCGTGGCCCTGCTCTATCTGATCAAGTACGGGGGCGGCACGGTATCCGTCGATCGCATCCTGCGCCGGAGCAGCGCAGCCTGAGCGAACACGGTCAGTCTCACGGAGAACTTTTATTCAGCAGGTATTCAAGGTACTCCAGGCGCTTCAATGAAAGGTCGATCTTCTCTTCGAGTTCCGGGTCCACGCCGTCTATGAGGTGAAGTACGTCTTCATGGAAAAAGACGCCGAAACTGTCCAGATAGCGAATCTGGTGACTCTTGTCCAGCACCAGGTTGTCGACCCCGAACAGATCGATCACCTTGCTCTCCCGCTCCCGCCACTGCTTGGCGGCATATACAAACGTCTCCAGCTGTGCCCGGGCCTTTTTCAGTTTTCCCAGCAGTGGCAGGGCCTCCTCCTCATTGGATGGATTGGCAATATTGAACCAGGGTGTGAAGGTACGCGCCAGCACCATCAGGTTTGGCTCCCCGCCCACCCGGGTTCTGACGAAGAGCGCAGTGGGAATCATATCCTGCAGACTCTCTTTCAGCTTCCGGTAGTCACGGTAGTAAAGCTCTACATCCCTGTCGGTGCAGCTGAGCCTGTGCCTCTTGACGACAAAATCCAGATGATACTTTTTATGCCTCTTGTATCCTCCGCTCTGCCAGACGATACAGTGGGCGCCTCTGTTCGAGATCAGGGTTGCCGGCAGCTTCCTGACATTCAGGCATTGGATATCGGAGGAGATGCGATCGTATTCCTTGCCCATGGGTTATACCTGAAAAACCTGGTAATGTGCCGCTATCCGCGGCCTGCAAAAAGCGCAGCGAAGCGCGGGGATGTCTTGAATTCAACCTGCGTTTCGCTGCGCTCTACGCAGGCTACCATATCATTTATCCGGCGGGCTGAGCCTCTGTTCTGACCAGGCCGGATTCCACCTCATCCCTCTTGGCCCTGCCCACGAGCAGTTCGATGAGTTCGAGCGCGAAATCCATGGCGGTTCCCGGCCCCCGCGAGGTGATCACTTTACCGTCCCGGATCACCGGTTTCAGGTCGACATCCACCCGGGGCAGATTCATGCCGTCCAGGACGCCGGGATAGCTGGTGGCCCGACAACCGTCCAGAAGCCCTGCGCTCGCCAGGACTTTTGGCGCAGCGCAGATGGCCGCCGTGTACTTGCCCTCCCCACTCAGGCGCTGCAACAGCCCCCGGATACGGGTATCCGCGTCGAGGCGATCTGCTCCCGGCCCGCCGCCGGGGAGGACGATCATGTCGAAGGCATCGTCCAGCACCGCATCGAGTGTCACGTCCGGCACCAGCACAACGCCCCGGCTGGCCGTGACAGGGCCCGGTACCAGACCGGCGGTGACTACTTCGATGCCGGCTCGTCGCAGCAGGTCGATGACGGTGACCGCTTCGAGTTCTTCGCAACCTTGGGCGATTGGGACGAGGGCTCTTGCCATGGTCTGCGACTCCTCTGGAAAGCTATCATTTGGGAGGCGTTGATCAGCCGGATACCCCGTCCTTCGAGTTCCGCCAATTCACGCTTCAGCACCTTCAGTGTCTCCGGATAAGGGTGTCCGATACCCACCGAGAATCCCTGCTTTCTGGCCTTTTTCAACAACAACGCCAGCTGCTGCCGGATCGCCTCGGGATCACGGTCATTGTCCAAAAACACATCCCGGCGGGTGTTGGGTACACCCTGCTCCTGCGCCAGCCTTTGAGCCACGGACGCCGATGTGGTGCGGCTGTCCACAAAAAACATAGGCGTCCGTTCCCTGAGACCCTGCATCAGCCATTCCATCGCCCCGGGGTGCCGGGTCAACAGGCTTCCCATATGATTGTTGATACCCACCGCGTGAGGTACGGCCTGAAGGCTTTGATGCAACGTCTGCAGAAAATCCGTCTGCGTCATATGAAGAGAGAGCCCACCCGGACCCAATGGTGTTTCGTCAAATGAATCCATGGGCAGATGCAGCATCACCTGCTTGCCCCGGGCATGGGCCTGTTCCGCCAGGCGCGCCGCGAAGGGCGTATGCGGCAGAAAGGCGTAGGTAACGGCGCCGGGTAGCCGCACCGCCGCCAGGCCCAGCGCCTCGTTATATCCCATGTCATCGATGATGATGGTGATCACCGGCTGTCCGGCGGCAGCCGTCACTGCACAACCCAAGAGCAGGATAAGCGCCATCAGGCGCCCGCGCAGGCTCTGGAAGGGTGGGCTCAATCTCCTGGAGCGCAGCAGACTCATCCTCTGCTGTTCAGGATATGGAGACCCTTCAAAAGGTTCAGCGCCTCGCTCAACTGGTAATCCTCCTCAGCCAGAAGGCCCTTGGACCCTGCATCTTTTTTCCGCTTTCCGGTTTTCTTTTTCCCGGGCTTGCTGTCGCCGTTGCCGTTTTCCAGGTGACCCGAAAGATCCGCCTCTTTCAGTCTGCCGACGTCCGAACCCTCTACAGCCGTTACCCTCACATCCGACAGCTTGATATCGGGCACGATGCCCTCGGCCTGTATCGAGCGACCGGAGGGCGTGAAATACAGGGCAGTGGTCAATTTTACCGCGGCATTCTGGTTTACCGGGACGATGGTCTGGACGGATCCCTTGCCGAAGGTCTGATCGCCCATGATGACCGCCCGTTTGTGGTCCTGCAGAGCGCCCGCCACGATCTCGGATGCCGATGCGGAGCCCCCGTTTACGAGCACAACAATGGGTGCACCGGCAATAACATCGTCCGGCGTCGCGGTGAAGTTGAGTCGGGAGTTTTCCAGGCGTCCCTGAGTGTAAACGATCAGGCCTTCCTTCAGAAAGGCGTCGCTGACTGCCACGGCGCCATTGAGCACACCGCCCGGATTATTGCGCAGATCCAGAACCAGGCCCTTGAGCCGGCCGCCGGATTTGCGTTTCAGTTTGCCGATC
>JAHEHQ010000162.1 GCA_024644505.1 Gammaproteobacteria bacterium | reverse complement strand
GCGGTGACGGGGGATCCTCATCGGTTTCCGAACTTTCCCCTTCCGAAAACTCCCCATCCGGAAAAAGCATGCCCTGACCGTTCTCCCTGGCATAGATACCCAGCACCGCCGACGGCGGCACGCTCACGGCCGTCGGGACACCGCCGAATCTCGCACTGAAACTGATCAGCTCATTACCGAGGTGCAACTTCTGAACCGCGGAGGGGGCGACATTCAATATGATCCGGCTGTCCTTAACATATTGACCGGGAACCGCCACATTATCCCTGTCGGTGGCAACCATCAAATGCGGCGTGAGATCATTGTCCACCAGCCACTCGTAAAGGGCGCGGATCAGATAGGGGCGGTTGGAGCTGATAGCCATGGGACAGTTTCGATCCCTTGCGTATGGGGTCAGTCCCGCATATCCCGTTCGGATTCCGTCAACCCTTCCTGGAAAGAGGTGCGTTCGAACATCCGCTTACCATACTCCTCGACGGCTTTGGCCTGACTCGGGAGTTCAACACCCAGGGTTGGAAGCCTCCAGAGCAGGGGAGCGATGGAACAATCAACCAGGGTAAACTCAGTGCTCATGAAAAAGGGCTTGGCGGCAAATATCGGCGCCGATGCCGTCAGGGCTTCACGCAACTCCTTGCGCGCCTTCGTGGCGGGTTTGCCGCCCTTGAATATCTGATCCATCAGACTGTACCAGTCCTGATCAACCCGGTGCATGAACAGGCGGGACGTGGCCCGGGATACAGGGTCCACCGGCAGCAACGGCGGGTGAGGAAAACGTTCGTCGAGATACTCCATGATGATACGGGATTCGAACAGCACCAAATCCCGGTCCACCAGGGTCGGCAGGGTCCCGTAGGGGTTCAGGTCCATGATATCGCCCGAGAGATCCGTCGGGTCCATGTCAACGATTTCAACAGTGATACTTTTTTCCGCAAGAACCATGCGCACACGATGACTGTAGGGACTCCTTGGATCGGAGAACATGGTCATTACAGATCTCTTGTTTGCAACCACCGCCATACAAAGCCACTCCAGAATTATTTTTAGAAAAAACGCCGGTTAAACGCCAGAGCATAATACACCATCCGCCCCTCGCCCCGGACAAAAGAAAAAGGGGTGCACAGTATACCCTAAACCGTGCACCCCCGTTTTTCGGTTACCGATTTCCGATTCAGTGAACGTCCTTCCAATACTCCTTCTTTAGCAGATAGGCAAGGACGAAGAACACGGCGATGAACGACAACACCCACATGCCGATCCGCTTGCGCTCGGTCTGGATGGGTTCACCGATGTAGCTGAGAAAAGCCGTCAGATCAAGCATGGCATCATCAAACTCCGCCGCACTCATGGTACCGGGGGTCACCTGCTCGAACTTTTTGAATACCTTCTGACCGTCTTCCTCGGCGAACACCGCCTTCTGCATGCCCTGCAGTTCCCAGAGGACATGGGGCATCCCGACGTCGGGAAACACGATATTGTTGACGCCGAACGGACGGGCCTCGTCGATATAGAAACTGCGAAGATAGGTGTAGAGCCAGTCCACACCCCGGGCCCGGGCGATCACGCTCAGATCAGGAGGTGCCACCCCAAACCAGGCCGCTGCGTCCACGGGCTTCATGGCTATGGTCATGGTATCGCCGATCTTGTCGGTGGTGAACATCAGGTTTTCCTTAACCTCATCTTCGGTCAAGCCCAGATCCCGTGCAGTGCGATTGTAACGCTGATACTGGGCCGAATGGCAGCTAAGGCAGTAGTTGACGAAAATCCTGGCGCCCCGCTGCAGGGATTCCTGGTCGCTTACGTCGATATCCGCATCGTCCAGATGGGCGCCGCCTCCGGCGGCAAAACCGAGCACCGGAGCCGCAGCCAGCAGAAATGCAAAAAACAGCTTTTTCATTTGGTCACCCTCTCAGGAACAGGCTTGGTCTTGTCCATCTTGGTATAGATGGGCATGAGCAGAAAGAATGCAAAATAGAGGGCGGTGCAAATCTGGGCCAGCAGCGTCAATAGCTCAGTGGCCGGCTGGGTACCGAGCCAGCCGAGTACCACGAACACGACGACGAAGATTCCTATTGCGGTCTTTACGATCGGGCCTTTGTAGCGGATCGAATTCACCGGGCTGCGATCCAGCCAGGGCAGGAAAAACAGCAGCACGATGGAGGCTCCCATGGCCAGCACACCCGGAAAGGCCGAGCCCGCCATGGACGGCACCGCGCGGAGGATGGCGTAGAAGGGAGTGAAATACCAGACCGGCGCGATGTGCTCGGGTGTCTTGAGGGGGTTGGCCGGCTCGAAGTTGGGATGCTCGATAAAGTAACCGCCCATCTCAGGTGCAAAAAACACCACCGCCGCGAAAAGGAAAAGGAACCCGGCCACCCCGGCAATATCCTTTACCGAATAGTAGGGATGGAAGGGGATACCGTCCGCGGGAGCCGTTTCGCTCCACTTGTTGCCCTTCGGGCCCTTCTTGATCTCGACGCCATCCGGGTTGTTCGACCCCACCTTGTGTAATGCGATGATGTGTACGAATACGATCCCTGCGAGCAGGAACGGAAGCAGGTAGTGGAGCGAGAAGAAACGGTTGAGCGTTACATCGGATACCACGTAGTCACCACGGATCCAGACGCCCAATTCCTCGCCAACAACCGGAACAGCAGAAAACAGGTTGATGATCACCTGGGCACCCCAGTAGGACATCTGTCCCCAGGGCAGCAGATAACCCATAAAGGCGGTTGCCATCATCACCACGTAAATGATCACACCGATGATCCACAGCAGTTCCCTGGGCTTGCGGTAGGACCCGTAGATAAGTCCCCGGAACATGTGCAGATAAATCACCACGAAAAATGCCGAGGCGCCGGTGGAATGCATGTAGCGGATCAGCCAGCCCCAGTCCACGTCCCGCATGATGTACTCCACGGATCCAAAGGCAAGGTTGGCATCCGGTTTGTACATCATGGCCAGCCAGACGCCGGTCAGGATCTGGTTTACCAGCACCAGCATGGCCAGCGAGCCCATGAAGTACCAGAAATTGAAGTTCTTGGGTGCGTAATATTGTGCAAAGTGTTCATTCCACACCTTGGTCAACGGGTAGCGTTCGTCGATCCAGTCGACCATGCTCTTCATCATGCTCATCAGGCGGCACCTCCGTCTTCACCGATCAGGATCTTGGCATCTGAAAGGTACTGATGCGGTGGAATAACCAGGTTCGTCGGTGCCGGGACGCCGCTGTAGACCCTGGCTGCCAGATCAAATCGCGAACCGTGACAGGGACAGAAAAACCCGCCCTTCCAATCCGGTCCCAGATCAACCGGCGCAACTTCGGGTCTGAACGTCGGCGAACAGCCCAGGTGGGTGCAGATACCGATGGCCACCAGATACTCGGGCTTGATCGAGCGCTGGGGATTCTTGGCGTATTCCGGCTGCTGGGGCATCTCCGAATTGGGGTCCGCCAATATCGGGTCGAGGGTTGAGAGGTCCTGGATATTCTGCTCGGTGCGGCGCACTATCCAGACCGGCTTCCCCCGCCACTTGACACGCAGCAACTGCCCCGGCTCGAGCTTGCTGATATCCGCCTCCACCGGCGCTCCGGCTGCTTTGGCTTTCTCACTGGGAGCCCAGGAGGCGAGAAAAGGATAAACCACATAACCGGCGCCAACGGCGCCGACCACACCCGTGGCGGCGGTCAACAACCGCCGCTTTTTCAGATCCACTTCACCTGCGCTCATGCTAAAGATCCCCGGAATCGGATGGGACAGTTCTGATCCCATTTGGCAGACCCGAAAGCCCGGTCAAATGCAAAATCAGAATATGCTGAATTTACTCACTACAATAGACCGCTGATTCTCTAACATGCACTGCGCAAGGTCAAGATTTGCCCAGTCTCAACGCGGATTTTCGCGCCATGAGAACCCGTCAATGAGATTTCCCCCGCGAATCAAGACGGCATCACGCGGATCGGCGCTGTTATATCGGCAATGGGAATTCAGGCAACCGCACAGTCATACCGGATTGGGGATCTCGATGAACTGATGATGAAGGCCGAACTTTTTCTCGAGGTGCTCCCCGAGTGCCTGAACCCCGAACCGCTCGGTGGCGTGATGGCCCGCCGCGAAATAGTGAATACCCCATTCCCGCGCCAGATGGACCGTTTGCTCGGAGATCTCGCCGCTGATGAAGGCATCCATGCCCGCCCCGGCAGCCTGCTCCAGATAGCCCTGGGCGGCCCCGGTGCACCATCCGATACGTCTAATGCCCCCCGTCCGCCCGCCCGCTATGTGCGTGGGTTCCCTCCCCAGGGCATCGGTTATGCGGCTGGACAGGGCGGCTGGCGTTAGGCCCCCAGGCAATTCGGCTGTCCAGATCAAGCCTCCCGATCCGGGTAGCGCCGCCGCACCGGTAAACGCCAGGCGATCCCCCAGGGTACGATTGTTACCAAGCTCGGGGTGGGCATCCAGCGGTAGATGATAGGCCAGCAGATTGATGCCTTCCCGCATGAGCAGGCGCACCCTCTGCCCCTTGATGCCGGTCAGCGTCGCCCCTTCACCCTTCCAGAAATAGCCATGGTGTACCAGCAACAGGTCGGCGCCCGCTGCCGCCGCCGCCTCGATAAGCGCCGCGCTGGCGGTCACCCCGGACACGATCCTGTTGATTTCCACAGTGCCGGCATCCACCTGCAGACCGTTTGGACAGTAGTCGTCGAATGCCGTGGCATTCAACAGCTCATCGCAATAGGTTTCCAGAGTTCCGGTTTGGATCATTGAAAGGGCTCCCCGCGGGTGATGTGTTGAATGCCACCATGTCAGATATGTTAGGTTATCGCGATTGGGGTGGCTTTGATAATCACCCCCACCACCGTGTTAGATCCCGAAGAAGATGAAACTGCCCCGATTTGCCTCTTTCGCCATTATCTCGATCACCGCCGGACTGGCAGCAGCCATTCTGACCCTCAACCTGATGACCCCCCCGGACCCGCGGCCCCGACCGGAGCCATCCATCGTTAAACGCTTCGGCGCACCCCAGACCGGCCCCGTCTCCTATGCCGAGGCAGTGGAAAAGGCAACGCCTTCGGTAGTCAACATCTACGCCACCAAGGTGGGCGTGGAAAAAAGAGACAGCCTTTTCGACAGCCCCCTTTTCAAGCATTTCTTTGGAGATCAGTTCTCCTCGGTGCCCCGCAAAAAGCTTCTCAACAGCCTCGGTTCAGGCGTGGTTATCAGTGACGAGGGATTCATACTCACGAATCATCACGTGATCGCCGGGGCGGATGAGATACGCGTAGTCCTTCAAAACGGAACATCTCTCGATGCACAGGTTGCGGGAACCGATCCCGACACGGATCTGGCCGTGGTCAGGGTGGAGGCGGATGCAGAGGATCTGCCCGTAATCACGGTGGGCGACTCGGATCATCTCAGGGTTGGGGACGTGGTCCTGGCGATAGGCAATCCCTTTGGGGTGGGACAGACGGTTACCATGGGAATCGTCGGCGCCACCGGCCGAAGCCAGCTTGGTATCAACACCTTCGAGAACTTCATCCAGACTGATGCCGCCATCAATCCGGGCAACTCCGGGGGCGCATTGATCAACGCCTACGGTGAATTGGTGGGGATCAACACCGCCATTTTCTCCCAGACCGGCAGTTCTCACGGCATCGGATTCGCCATACCCGTGGCCCTGGCGAAAGGGGTGATGAACCAGATCCTGAGCCAGGGGCGCGTGGTGAGGGGCTGGCTCGGGGTTGCCGGCCAGGACATCACACCGGAGCTGGCGGAATCCTTCGGGCTCCACGAAATCAGGGGCGTGCTGGTATCCGGGGTGCTGCAGGGCGGTCCCGCCGATCTCGCGGGTCTGGAACCGGGTGACATCATCACCCAGATCGACAACCGGGTTCCCGGGAGCACCCAGGAGATCCTGGCCATCATCTCCGGCCTTGCCCCGGGTTCCATGGTGCAGATCCGGGGTTGGCGAGGTGACCGTCCCTTGAAGCTCGAAGCCCGAATCATCGAGAGACCGGGAAGCCCGAAATTAGAAAGATAGCGCCGATCGCCGAGGTTTCAGCCTGTAGCCTGCGTAGAGCGCAGCGAAACGCGGGGTTACTGGAGAAGGCTACGGGTATTTCAGATCCAAGAAAAAAATCACCGGGAAAGA
>JAHEHQ010000161.1 GCA_024644505.1 Gammaproteobacteria bacterium | reverse complement strand
GCCGAATGAATTCGGCCCTACAAGGGTAGGAGGGGCGAAAATAACAACGGTGTGTTCAGGGATCGATGCCGGAATGCTGTTGATCCTCAATCAGGGTAGCCCGTCCCCCCTGCAGGCGATAGGCGATGTCGGCGGCCGCCAGCAGGGCCGGTTGATGGGATATCGCGAGTATCGTGTACTCACCGCGAAGATCTCTCAAGGTATTGCATATCGCGGCTTCACTCTGGGGATCGAGTGCGGTGGTCGCTTCGTCCAGTATCAGTAGTGTCGGTCTGTGCACCAGGGCCCGGGCGATCATGATCCGCTGGCGCTGACCGCCGGACAGCTTGCCGCCCCGCTCGCCCACCAGGTGATTCAGCCCCTCCGGCAGTTCTTCCACGAATGTCCAGGCACCCGCCTGCTCGAGCGCCCAGACGGCATCCTGCTCCCCGAGTTCGGGATCGCCGAGGGTTATGTTGTTGAGTACGGTGTCATGCAGCAGCACGGTCTCCTGGGGCACATACCCTATGTTTCTCCGCCAGGCCCGCAGATCAAGGTCGGACACGGAAACGCCGTCCACCAGAATACGGCCTGCCTGGGGCTTGAGCAGCCCGATGATCAGATCCAGGCAGGTCGTTTTTCCCGAGCCCGATTGTCCGATCAGTGTGGTAAGACGGCCGGCGGGAATACTCAGGTTCATCTCGTCGAGTATCTTTCTGTCCCCGTAAGCGAAATGAACACCCAGAAGCTCGATGCCTGATTCGAGTATCGGCTCACGGGCACCCGTGAGGTCTTCCCGCGCCGCCTTCGCATTCCGGATCGTTTCCTGTATAGACCAGTAGGCGGACTCGCTGACAGCCATTTTCTGGTAACTGCGTTGCACCAGGCCGCTTTTCTTCAGTGTCCTGGCCAGCAGATAGCCCAGCAGTATCACCGTGGCAATCGGCAACTCCCAATGCACCAGGGTGATGTAGACACCCAGCACCAGCACCAGCGCAAACAGGATCTCCTGCCCTGCCGACAGTACCTCGGCGCTTACGACCTCCTTGCGCAGGGCGCGGTTGATACTCTTGGTTTCCGAAATCAGCACCGTATCGACCAGACCCTCCCGCCCCATGGATTTAAGGGGCTTGACCGACATCAGGGTGTCGGTGAGGCGACCGATCATGGACTTCGTAAACCTTGTCTGCTTGTTGCCCGCCCGGCGAGCCTTTCTGATCAACCGGTTCAGGGCGAAGTAGATGAGAAGGCCCATCAGAAACGCGAACAGTGCCGCCTGCCACATCACCAGGGTGGCAATGACAATGTAGACAATGGCCTGAATGGCCTGGGATATCATGGTGGCGCCGTGGAGATAGGCGTTCGCTGCCCTGACCGCCTCGATGGACATGGAGTTGGTCAGTTGCCCCACGGGTTGGTGCAGGAAATACTCCCAGCGCGAGGCCAGCATGGCGCGCAGCATTCCCAGGCGCAGGTCGGTGGCGATATGGGCCACGATATACCCGACCCGTTTTTTGGCCAGCAGTACCAGTACGCCTCTGGCGATGGATCCCAGGACGATAATCATCAGCAGCAGTTCGACGCTGGGTGTCAGACCCAGGTAGGTTATCCCGTCGATCAGCGTCTGCCCCAATCCCGAGTCCGGAACCGCTTCTGCACCAGCCCCTTGACCAGGCCTGTCGATGAATCGATTCAACAAAGGCAGGAGCGCCGTCAGGCTCATGCCCTCCACCAGTCCGGCGATGAGCAGTGCGGCCAGCATGATGGCGCTCTGCGTCGGATAGGCGCGGATGAAGGTTTTCAGCAGGTTCACGTAGATAAGCCGGGCGGTCGGAAAGCGGTGTTTTCGGGAAACGGACGAAATCAGCCGGATTTTTCCGGCGCTATCTTCTCTTTGATGTCGGAAAAGGCCGCCAGGATCCGGTCAATCTGTTCCGGGCTGTGCGCCGCGCTCAGGCTGCAGCGCAACAGGCAGCCGCCGTCCGGTGTGGCCGGTGGGAGCACCAGGTTGACGTAGATCCCTTTTGACAACAGCTCTCCCCAGACCCCCGGGGCCTCTTCCATGGAAACCGGAAGCCGGATGGCGATAACCGGGCTGACCTGTGGGCCGAGTTCGAGTCCCATTTCAGCCAGACCCTGGTAAAGCTGATGTGCATTCGCCCAAAGTTGTTTTCTCAGTACGGTGCCGCTGTTCAGCTTTTTCAAAGCGATTCGCGTCGAGGCGATCAGGGAAGGCGAAGATGAGGCGGTAAAGATGTAGGGACGCATGGCATAGCGCATGAACTCCAGTTCGGCCCAGCGGCTGACACAGTAGCCGCCTATGGATCCAAGGCTTTTGCTGAAGGTGCCGGTGATGAAGTCCACCTGATCCTCCACGCCGAGTTCCTCGGCCAGGCCTCGACCGTGATCACCGAGTACCCCGAGTGAGTGGGCCTCGTCTATCAGCAGCGATGCGCCGTAGCGGTTTTTTACCTCGACGATCTCCTGTAAGGGTGCCCGGTCCCCGAGCATGCTGTAGATCCCTTCCACCACCACGAGGGTACGTTTCGCCTTGTCTTCGAGACGCTGCAGCCGCCTTTCCAGGTTCGCGGCATCGTTGTGACGAAAGCGAACCACCTGAGCGGCGCCGAGCCTTGTGCCGTCATAGATGCTGGCGTGGCAGTCGGCGTCCATCAGGATGACGTCCCCGGAACCCGTCAGGGTCGAGAGTATGCCAAGGTTGGCGATATAACCCGTGGAGAAGACAATCGCGGCGGGGCAGGCATAGAAATCCGCCAGTGCCCGTTCCAGGGCGAGGTGTGCCCCATAGCTGCCGTTGGCCATACGTGAACCGGTGGTGCCCGTGCCTTCATCCCGCACGGCGGCGCAGGATGCCTCGACGCTTTCAGGATCGAAAGTGAGCCCGAGGTAATTGTTGGTGCCGGCCATGATGACCTGCTGACCGTTCACGATGGCCTCTGTGGCGGATACCACCCTTTCGACGACCACGTGAAAGGGGTCTGCCCCGCCTATGGCAACCAGCTCGCTGCGTTTTGCCTCCAGGGGCAGAAACTTATTCAATAATTCCGACATGTGCTGTCAGTCGTCCTTCATAAGTCCTTGCAGCTGTCCGGCCATATCACCGATGGTGCGGACATCCGTCAGGACATTCAGGGGAATGGAAACATCGAAATGGTCCTCGATCTGCATGACCATGTCCATGATTTTCATTGAATCCAGCCCGACCTCGTCGATGAGATCGGTTTGCTCCCCGAATTCTATCGGTTCTTTGGCGAAAGGCTGAATCAATTCGTAAAGCTGATCCAGAATCTGCGCTTTTTCAGGCATGTCAGAAGATCTCCTTACTCTATTACTTAAAATGTGTCGAGGTTTAACTAATTCGTAGAATCGGGCCGACCCCACCCCATGGTGACATGCAGTCCGTCTTCAAGGGAAAATTTCGGTATCCAGCCGATGGCAGCCGTGAGTTCCCGGTTGCTCCCCACCCAGTCCGGGTGCCGGATCTCGCGAACCTTGCCCGGCGTCAGCATGGGCGCATAACCCAAAATGCGCGCGCCCAGCAGGTTGATTCCCGCAAGCACCCTGAGCAGAGGTTCACCCAGGGGTACCCTGATCAGGCGCCTGGAAAGTAGCGCCGATACCCGCTCGGTCACCTCTTCCCAGCTGTAACCATCATTCTGGGTATCCGTTATCTCATAAACACCGCTCCTGCATCCCCCTGACTCCAGCCAGCTCAGTATCGCGGAGGTCAGGTCTTCCACGTATAGGAGCGACAGCCGTGCAAGAGGTTCCCCCAGAATCGGTGCGATTCCACGGCCCATCCATTGAAAAAGTGGAAGCATCTCCCGGTCGCCAGGCCCGTAAACCGCCGGCGGCCGCAGCGCCACCCACTCCATATCGCCGCTCTCGTCGGCCAGCACCTGTTCTCCCATGCTTTTGCTTGAGGCGTAATGGGAGAGTTGAGGTTCGCGGGCGGCCAGTGAGGAAAGGGATAAAAACCTGGGGCTGTTCGGCTGGTTGAGAGCCGCCCGCACAAGCTGCTTTACGCCGTCAATATTGACCCGGCTGAAGTCCTCGAAGGTGCTTCCCCTGACGGCACCGGCACAATGGATTACCGCGTATACGCCGTCGACGAGCTGTTCCAGGGCGACCGGGTCTTCCAATGAGCCCGTTACAATCTCGCTGGTTTGAGGAGAGGGGAGACTGGACAAGGAACCTGGTCTGACCAGCAGGCGCACCGACCATCCCGCCCCACGCAGCTGGCTCACCAGCATGCGCCCGATAAATCCCGTTGCGCCGGTTACGGCAATGACCCGGGGCATGCAGCTCCGGGCCGTGTCAGCCCTGCATGGCCTTGGCTGGCTTCAACGGTCTGGCGGCAGGTACAGGCTGCGCCTCGATATAGTTTAGCCGCGCCTTGGAGCGGGAGAGTTTTCCCGATGAGGTCCGGGGCAGCGTATGCAGCGGTGCGAGCTCGATGCGACAGTCCACGCCCAACTCAATATGAATCAGACCCTGCAGGTGCTGTATCAGCTTATGACGTTTGTCCTTATCGTTTTCCCGGCATTGCACGACCATCACAGGCACGTCGGCCCCGTCCGTTCCCGGTACCGCAAACGCCAGCGCGTCACCCGGACGCACCTCGGGCTGGAGCTCCGCCAGCTGCTCCAGATCCTGAGGCCAGATATTGCGGCCGTTGATGATGATCAGGTCTTTGCTGCGGCCGGTAATCACCAGGCTCTTGCCCACGCGATAGCCGATGTCGCCGGTGTTGAGCCAACCGTCCGCCGACAGTGCCTCCGCCGTAGTGACCGGGTCGTCAAAATAGCCCGACATTACACTGGGTGCGCGTACGTGAATCACGCCGATCCGGCGTTCGGGCAGCGCTTCGCCGTTGGCACCCCAAATCTCCACTTCATACTCTGAAAGCGGCTCCCCGCAATTGACGAACTCGCTCAGACGCCCGGAATCCGAATCCACAGGGGGGCGTGCATGGTCGTTGACAGCCAGGTGCTCAGCGTCAACGGCATCCACTTCCAGTCCCGAATCCAGCGGTGCGAAGCTCACGGCGAGAGAACATTCCGCCATTCCGTAGCAGGCCAGAAATGCCTTTCCGTCAAAACCGCTGGGTTTCAACGCTTCGGCGAAATCGTGGAGCACCTGCGGCCGGATGGTTTCCGCACCCACACCCGCGACGCGCCAGCTGCTCAAATTGAACTGCGCCGCCTCGCCCTCGCGCAGTCGCCTGTTGCACAGCTCGTAGCCGAAAGGCGGGCTGAAGGCAATGGTGGCCCGATTCCGTGAAATCAATGACAGCCACTGGCGCGGCCGCATGGCAAATTCACGGGTTCCCAGATAGTCCACCGTCAACTGGGATGCCAGGGGTGCCAGCACCAGACCCACCAGTCCCATGTCATGGTAGAACGGGAGCCAGGAAACACAGCGGTCCGAAGACTTTACGGCCAGGCCTTCGCTGATAATACCGGCAAGATTGCTCATAACCGCCTGCTGAGTGATCATCACACCCCGCGGAAACCGCGTGCTGCCGGACGTGTACTGAAGGTAAGCGAGCTCACCCGGTTCCAGCGGGCAGAGGTCCGCCTCGTTTTCATCCAGTGCATCGTAATCTGCCGGTGTGCCCCAGAATTCCAGGTCCAGACCCTGCAGTGCCTCATCCAGCAGGGGCTTAAAACCCTCCGGGGTCATCGCCAGTGATGCACGGCAGCTTTGCAGCATGGCCCGGATCTGTGCCACGTAAGCCTTGTGCCCACCGAGATTCAGCGGAATGGGCAGCGGAACCGGTACCAGGCCCGCATACTGGCAGGCGAAGAAAAAGCGCAGGAAATCGGGGTGGGTCTCTGCGACGATCGCCAGCCGGGCACCCCGTTCCAACCCGAGGCCCTGGAGGCGCCGCGCGAGCTGCAGGGACTGTTCCCGCAGTTGCACATAGGTAACCACGGCGTACAGTTCGCCCCGTCCGGTATAGTAATTACTTCCGGTTTGTCCCAGGGCGGCGTAGTCGAGGGCCGAGGCGAGACTACTGAAATCCGCAGGCCTCAAGGGCTGGTCGTTTTCGGTTTGCGTCGCTTTCAAAACCAAGGAATTTCTCCCAAAACCATCACAATATTGAAGTCACAAATTACCCGATTCCGCCCGGCACCCACGGCCGGGATGGGACAGAACAGCGCGATCTG
>JAHEHQ010000160.1 GCA_024644505.1 Gammaproteobacteria bacterium | reverse complement strand
AAATGTCCGGTCGGCCCAAACCCCGCTGACTGTAGCACCCGACCTGGAAGACCTGCCGTCTTCGCAATCCCAGTTTGTTCCGGTCTTCGTGTCCTCCTGAGCCTCGGGTGAATGAATATTCCGGCCCCTTACCGGAGGGCTGGAAATGCAGGGCAACAGATTCATGGGCAAAGCAAAAATACTGGTCGCAGACGATGACACGACCGTGCTTGCGATGCTCGGCAATGGATTGCGGAGTGCAGGCTACGACGTGATCACGGCCAACAACGGCGAAGAAGCACTGGACCTTGGTCGGGGAGAAAAACCCGACCTGGCGGTGCTGGACATCCGCATGCCGGGTATCTTCGGCATCGAGGTGGCTCGCCGGTTGCGGGAATCACCGGGGATAGATTCCATTTTTCTCAGCGCCTACTCGGACAGGGAGGTTGTCGAACTCGCCACCCGTGAAGGGGCGATGAGCTATCTCGTCAAACCTGTCAACCCCGATCAGCTGATCCCGGCCATCGAGGCCGCTTTGGGGCGATCCGCAGATATACGCCGCCTGCATGAGAAAGAGGCGCTGCTCACTGACACCATCAAGAGCAACCGGGAGATCAGTGTCGCTATCGGGATGTACATGGAGAAATTCAACACCCGGGAACAGGACGCCTTTTTTGCACTTCGCGATTATGCCCGCTCCAGGAGCCAGAAACTCGTCGGCCTGGCGCGCCAGCTGGTGCAGGGGGGCGAAGGCAGGGAAAGGCTGTTGAAAACCATTCGACGTGAGAGGGATGCGCAGACCCGCCGACACCACTGATCCCCATAAACTCGCGCCAATCTCCCAAAAAAACCTAAGAATCCTAAATTTTCTCTCGAATTGTCCGCTACAGGGGATGCATCGTACCTAGCTAAACCGAGAGAAAGACACCTTGACCGCGCAAGAGAAAAACCTGCTACCGGATCTGCAGACCAGCGCCGAACTACTGCGTATGGCGATCCCCTTGATGCGCGAACACGGGGTTCCCATCACACCGCAGAACTACTCTGTCTGGTTTCATTATGTGAGTGGCGACAAACCCAAACTGACAGCGCACATGGAGCAGATCCTGAATGATGGCGTTGCCTTCACGGAGCAGCTCAACGAATCCCTTTACGAAAAACACCTGTCCGAGCACAACCTGGAAAAGGTCGACGAGATTCGACAGCAGGTTCTGGCCACACTCCAGGAGACGTCCGCCTCCCTGAGCCATACCGGCACCGAAGCGGAGACTTATGGCAAGACCCTGGAAGTGTTCGATGAAACCTGCCACAACGCCGAGTCACTGGGTGATGTCTACGGTCTGATGAAGAGCGTGCTTGCGGAGACCAGGAGAATGAAAGCATCCGTGGATCAGATCCAAAGAGATTTCGCCGTGAAATCAGCGGAGATGGAACAGCTGCGCGAAGAGCTGGAACATGCCCGGCAGATGGCCTCGATCGATGCCCTGACCGGCCTGGTCAACAGAGGGGCTTTCTTCGACGCGCTGGAAGAAAAGATCGAGTGCATCGAAAGCGTCGAGGATACGCCACTTTGCGTGGTGATGATCGATATAGATCACTTCAAAAAGGTCAACGACAACTTCGGGCACCTGGTCGGGGACAAGGTGATCCGTTTCGTGGCAAAAACACTCCAGCAGTCGATCAAGGGCCTCGATACGGCGGCCCGATACGGCGGGGAGGAGTTCGCCCTGGTGCTCCCGGAAACCCCGGCAGAAGGCGCCGTGATCCTCTGCAACCGGATTCGGGAGCGCATTTCAGGGACCAACCTGGTGCGCGCGGGCACCCGCATCCCACTCGGACAGATAACGGTCTCGGCCGGCGTTGCGGAGTATCGGCCCGGAGAGGACATGATGGAACTGGTGCGAAGGGCGGACGAGGCGCTCTACCAGTCCAAGAGGCAGGGCCGAAATCAGGTACAGGCCGCCGCCTGACTCTCAATTCATCAGCTTCTGCTTCAACAGCTCATTGACCTGCTGGGGATTGGCCTTGCCCCTGGAGGCCTTCATCACCTGGCCCACGAAAAAGCCCAGCATCTTCTGCTGTTTGGCACCCTCGGCCGCGCGATAGTTTTCGACCTGGCCGGGGTTGGCCGCGATGACATCCCCGACGATCTTTTCAATCGCTCCGCTGTCGGTGATCTGCTTCAATCCCCGTGCCTCGATGATGCTGTCCGCGTCACCCTCGCCGGACCACATGGCCTCGAAAACCTGTTTGGCGATCTTTCCCGAGATGGTGCCGTCGGAAATCCGCCTGAGCATGCCGCCCAGCATCTTCGCCGTCACCGGTGACTCCGAGATGTCCATGGCCTCCTTGTTGAGGGCCGCCGAGAGACCGCCCATCACCCAGTTGGCAGCCAGCCTGGAATCACCCGCCTCCCCCGCGACCGCTTCGAAAAAATCCGCCAGGGCCTGACTGCCCGTGAGCATCTGGGCGTCCGGGGCGGGAAGCCCGTACTCGCTGGAGAATCGCTGCCGCTTGGCGTCCGGCAGCTCCGGCATGCCCTCGACGGCCTCGGCAATGAAGGCGTCGTCCAGTTCCACCGGCAGCAGATCGGGATCCGGGAAATAGCGGTAATCGTTGGCTTCTTCCTTGGACCTCATGGAACGTGTCTCGTCTTTGTCGGCATCGTAGAGCCGGGTCTCCTGCACCACCTGCCCCCCGGACTCCAACAGATCGATCTGTCGCTCCACCTCGAAGTTGATGGCCCTCTCCAGGAAACGGAAGGAGTTGAGGTTCTTCAACTCGGCGCGGGTGCCCAGCTCGCTGCCCGGGGGCCTGACCGAAACATTGGCATCGGCCCGGAAGGAGCCCTCCTGCATATTGCCGTCGCAGATACCCAGATAACGAACCACCTGGTGAATCTTCCTGGCGTAGGCGACCGCCTCTTTTGCCGAACGCATGTCCGGCTCGGATACGATCTCCAGCAGCGGCGTGCCCGCCCTGTTCAGGTCGATACCGGTCAATCCGTGGAAATCCTCATGCAGCGACTTGCCTGCATCCTCCTCCAGATGGGCACGGGTCACCCCGACGATCTTGGTATCGCCGTTTTCGAGCACGATCTCCACCTGCCCCATGCCGACGATGGGCAGCTCGTACTGGCTGATCTGGTAGCCCTTGGGCAGATCCGGGTAGAAATAGTTTTTGCGGGCAAAGATCGACCGGCGGCCCAGGGTGGCGTCGATGGCGACGCCGAATCTGACGGCCATCCGCACCGCCTCCCGGTTCAGCACCGGCAGCACGCCAGGCAGCCCCAGGTCGACGCCGCAGGCCTGGGTGTTGGGGTCGGCACCGAAAGCGGTCGAGGCACCGGAAAAGATTTTCGACCGGGTGGCCAGCTGGGCGTGGATCTCAAGCCCTATGACAGTTTCCCATTGCATTTCAAGACTCTCTAAATACTCTGTATGGCATATCGCGCACCCCGGCGCCCGAAACAAGGTGTGGATACCTCATCCAGTGACCGTCAGCAGCAGGGATGCCGCTGTCGAGCGTACATGGACGTATTCACAGCGTGTCATGGGATGGGTACCCGTAACCTTGCTGCACCTATTCTTGAATCCGCCTGCTCACATGCCTTCCGGTACCGCCAGATGCCAGTCGGTGGCCTGCTGCAGCCTGTGCGCGACATTCAGCAGCTTCGCCTCCTGGAAATAGTTGCCGATGATCTGCAGGCCCGCCGGTTTTCCTCCAACCAGTGCCGTGGGCACGGAGATACCGGGCAGTCCGGCGAGATTCACGGCAATGGTGTAGATATCGGAAAGGTACATGGTTACCGGGTCGTCGGTCCGCTCCCCGATAGCGAAGGCCGTTGTCGGCGAGGTGGGCCCCATGATCACGTCGACCTTGGCAAACGCCTGCCTGAAGTCATCCGATATCAGCTGGCGAATCTGCTGGGCTTTCAGGTAATAGGCGTCGTAATAGCCGGCAGACAAGGCATAGGTTCCGATCAGAATGCGTCTTTTGACCTCCGCGCCGAATCCTTCACCCCGGGACCGCATGTACATGTCCTCGAGGTTTTTCGGGGCCTCGCAGCGATGACCGAATCTCACCCCGTCGAACCGGGAAAGATTGGATGAGCACTCCGCCGGTGCCACCACGTAGTAAGTGGGCACCGCGAGCCGGGTGTTGGGGAGGCTGATCTCCACTACACCCGCCCCCATGCCGCGATATTCATCCACCGCCGCCAGCACCGCATCCCCGACACCGGGGTCCAGGCCCTCCCCGAAGTATTCTTTCGGGAGCCCTATCCTGAGTCCGCTGATGTCCGCTTCCAGGGTGGCGGCATAATCGGGTACCGGTTCCTCCGCGCTGGTGGAATCCCGTGGATCGAAACCGGCCATCGCCTGAAGCAGGAGCGCGGCGTCCTCCGCACTGCGGGTCAGGGTACCCCCCTGATCCAGGGAGGAGGCAAAGGCGATCATGCCGTAACGGGAAACCCGGCCATAGGTGGGCTTCAGGCCGGTGATCCCGCAAAGCGCCGCCGGTTGGCGTATGGAGCCCCCGGTGTCTGTTCCGGTGGCCCCGGCACAAAGCCGCGCGGAAACCGCCGCGGCCGAGCCGCCGGAGGAGCCGCCGGGGACCAGATCCGCATCCCAGGGATTACGAACCGGGCCGTAGTAACTGGTTTCGTTGGAGGACCCCATGGCAAACTCATCCATGTTGGTCTTGCCGAGCATTACGGCTCCGGCATCCCCCAGACGGGAAACCAATGTGGCATCGTACGGGGCAATGAAGTTGTCCAGCATCCTGGAGCCGCAGCTCGTCTTGACGCCGTCAGTGCAGAATATGTCCTTGTGCGCGACGGGGATGCCGGTGAGCGGCCCCGCGTTGCCCTTGCGAATCCTGCGATCGGCGGCCTCCGCCTGCTGCAGCGCCAGATCCCGGGAAACGGTAACGAAACTGTTGAGAGATTCGTCCGTACTCTCGATCCGCCCCAGATAGTGGCCGACCAGCTCAGTACTGGAAAACTCTCCCGCCTTCAGGCCGGCGGATAATTGCGCAATACTCTTTTCGTGCATCTATGAACTCTTTAGGGCCTGCCCTGGAAAACGGGGATGCGGACAACGCCCGCTCTGGTTCTCAACCTATCACCTTGGGCACCAGATAAAGCCCAGCGTCGGTCGAGGGTGCGATGGATTGATAACGGTCGCGCCGATCGTCCTCCGTGACAACGTCATCTCTCAGGCGCTGCGCCATGTGCAGGGGATGCGCCATGGGGGTTACACCGGCGGTATCCACGCCGTTCATCTGCTCCACCAGGTCAAGGATGTTGGAGAGATCCCCCGCCACGGCGTCCAACTCCCCGCCGGTCACCTCCAATCGTGCAAGGTGGGCAATCTTGGCGACTTCCGATCTATCCAGGGACATGGGGACTCCCCCTCAAATTTAATGACTAAAAGATGGGAAAATACCATATTTGCCCCCTCCAGGTCAGGCCAATCCTATTCACCCCGCGCCGGTTTCCCCATTCCGACCCCCTGGTTGCGGGGTTACGGGCATGTTTTTTGAATACAGTTCCTTGCCCAGTACCCCCTGTGATTGATAAATTACGCAATCCCGCCGGGATATAATCATAGATTGTTTCGCGCCTGGCCCCAGACAACCGATATAAAGTAAGCCACGGAAAAAAATTCACCATGTTGTTCAGACGCATACGCGGGATTTTTTCAAACGACCTCTCAATAGACCTGGGGACGGCCAACACCCTTATTTATGCCAGGGGCCAGGGTATCGTCCTGGACGAACCCTCCGTTGTGGCTATTCGGACGAATCGTGGACCGGGCGGTGGGAAGTCCGTTGCGGCCGTGGGGGAGGAGGCGAAACAGATGCTGGGCCGCACCCCGGTCAACATAACCGCCATTCGCCCCATGAAGGACGGCGTGATTGCGGATTTCACGGTTACCGAAAAGATGCTGCAGCACTTTATTCACAAGGTGCACGAAAGCAAACTGATCAGGCCGAGCCCCCGGGTACTGGTCTGCGTCCCCTGCGGCTCAACCCAGGTGGAACGTCGGGCGATCAAGGAGTCCGCTGCCGGCGCCGGCGCACGGGAGGTCTACCTGATCGAGGAACCCATGTCGGCGGCCATCGGAGCCGGGCTGCCGGTCGACGAGGCCAGGGGATCCATGGTTCTGGATATCGGCGGCGGCACCTCGGAAGTCGCCGTGATCTCCCTCAACGGCATTGTCTACGCCAACTCGGTGCGGGTGGGCGGAGACCG
>JAHEHQ010000159.1 GCA_024644505.1 Gammaproteobacteria bacterium | reverse complement strand
TTCCTGATGGACGAGCCGCTTTCCAACCTCGACGCCAAACTGCGCGTACAGATCCGCGGCGAGATCGCGGATCTGCAGCGGAAAACCGGCACCACCACGCTCTACGTTACCCATGACCAGGCCGAGGCCATGACACTGGGTCATCGGGTGGCCATCATCAATGGCGGTGAGTTACAACAGGTCGATGAGCCCGAACGGCTCTACGATCGGCCTGCAAACCTGTTCGTTGCGGGCTTTCTGGGCAGCCCTGGTATGAATGTTTTTCCGATCAACCTGATGAAAAAGGAAAACGGTTTGGCCGTTTTACTCGGAGAGTCGACCCTGACACTGCCCGGCGATGCCTGGGAAAATATCCCGAACCTGATGGCCAACGTGAATCAGCCCGTGCTCCTGGGGCTGCGGCCGGAAGCGATCGCGCCGGGGACAGATGGCGGAAAGGGCGCAATGCCGGTGCATGTGCTGTCGGTGGACTCACTGGGTCATGAAAACCTGGTCTATTTCGAACTGCCCCATGACCCCGGCAGAAGGCAGGTTATGCGGGTACCCAACAGCATGAGACCGGAACCCGGCAGCGAATTTCGTATTTATCCTGATCTTCGCCAGGCGCGATTCTTTTCCCTTGATGGTCAAGCCATCACAACCTGAACTGAGTAGGATAATTGCCCCGTGAACCTGTCCCCTTTTGTTTGTTTATGAAATCCAGACGTGCGTCTACCGGGAGTACCGGTTCTCTGCCTGGACTGCTCTTCAAATGGCTGCTGAAGCTGTCGATCGGCTGGCTGATACTGAGCCTGTTGGTCATAATGCTGCTGCGCTACATGAACCCCCCGGTCTGGTCATGGCTGATTTTGCGGGAACTCAATCCCCCAGAGAATTACCCGGAGAACCGGCATCACCAATGGCGCAGGCTCGACCAGATCGCCCCGGCCATGTTGTTGGCCGTGGTTGCGTCCGAGGACCAGCACTTCCCCCTGCATCACGGAATCGACTTCAATGCCATCAATGAATCATTGCAGGAAGCCGTGGCCGGCAAGGGTCTGCGCGGCGCCAGCACCCTGACCCAGCAGACGGCAAAGAATCTGTTTCTCTGGGAAGGTCGCGACTGGTTTCGCAAGGGTCTGGAGGCCGTCTTGGCCTTATTGCTGGAGGTTGCCTGGGACAAGCAGCGGATTCTGGAGGTGTACCTCAACATTGTGGAGTTCGGCCCCGGTATTTATGGGGTGGAAGCGGCAGGTGAGTACTGGTTTGAACGCTCATCGGCGAGCTTGACGACGAGACAGGCGGCTCTCCTGGCTGCGGTGCTGCCCAATCCCTGGCGCTACCGCGCCAACCCCCCGGGGCCATACGTGGCTGACCGCGCCCGATGGATTCAACAACAGATGAAGCAACTGGGTCATGCCTGGCTGATACCTGTCACAGGGCAAAAGGGAAGGAGGGAATAAATTGAAACCCCCTTTTGCTCTGTTCAAGGGACTCTGTTCAAAGGGGATAGATTAATCTCAAACAGACCTTTAAATAAACCTGTCCCCTTTTGGATAGACAACTATGGGCACCCGCGTTTAGCTGCGCTCTACGCAGGCTGCTCCTACACCTCTCCTTGTCCGGTATCAAGCCATATGCTTTTGCATGGCGGCGTAGTAAACCACCGGGATCACCAGCAGGGTAAGCACCGTCGATACCAGCAGGCCGAAAATCAAAGAGACCGCCAGGCCACTGAAGATGGGATCGTCCAGGATGAAAAAGGCCCCCGCCATCGCGGCCAGTGCTGTCAGCAGTATGGGCTTGGAACGGACCACTGCGGAGCGGACTACAGCCGTTTCGAAAGCCACACCCTCGTCCACCTGCTGGTTGATGAAGTCCACCAGGAGAATGGAGTTTCTGACAATGATCCCCGCCAGTGCGATCATGCCGATCATGGAGGTGGCGGTGAACTGGCTGCCCAGAACGGCATGGCCGGGCAGTATGCCGATAATGGTCAACGGAATCGGCGCCATGATCACCAGGGGCACCAGGTAGGAGCGGAACTGGGCCACCACCAGCAGATAGATCAGTATCAGGCCCACCGAGTAGGCGATGCCCATATCGCGAAACGTTTCGTAGGTGACCTGCCACTCGCCGTCCCATTTCAAACTGAACTCGTAGGGGTTGTCGGGCTGGGTAAGAAACCATTGATCGGGGCCGCCCCGGGCCTTTATCTGCCCCGAGATGTCGAACAAGCCGTAAAGGGGGCTGTCGGCGCTGCCGGCCATGTCCCCGGTTACATAGACCACCGGCAGCAGGTCCTTGTGATGGGCCGACCTCTCCCTCTGTCGATCCAGAACCTGAACAATCTCGGAAAGCGGCACCATATGGCCATTCCCGCCGCGCACTTTCAACGCAAGCACCTGTTCCAGATCCGCCTTGTCGGCAGCCGAATAGGCTATCCGCACGGGAACCGCATATTTCACGTAATCCCCGTGGAGATAGCTGACATCCTCCCCGTCCAGGACCGTGGACAGCGCCCGGGTGACCTGTTCCTGATCGACCCCGAGTCTGGTGGCCTTCATGCGGTCGATCTTGACCAGGATCTTGCGGGAGGGAAACTCCACCGAATCGTCTACATCGACGATGTCTTTGGTGCCCTCGAACAACCGGCGTAACTGCTTCGCTGCCGCAATCTGGCCGTCGTAGTCGATACCGTAGACCTCGGCAACCAGGGGAGACATCACCGGTGGCCCCGGCGGTACTTCCACGATCTTCGCGTTTCCACCGAAACGGCGGGCGATGGCCTGCACAGGCCCGCGCACTGCCTGGGCTATCTCATGGCTCTTGCGGTCCCTGTCGGCCTTGTCGACCAGGTTGACCTGAATATCTCCGACGTGCCCCCCCTCGCGAAGATAATACTGTCGAACCAGCCCGTTGAAACTGATCGGTGCCGCCGTGCCCGCGTAGACCTGGTAATCGGTCACCTCCGGCAGTTGGGCAACCCTGTCTCCTATCTCGGTGAGCACCCGGGCGGTCTGTTCCAGACTGGTACCCTCCGGCATGTCGAGAACCACCTGAAACTCCGATTTGTTGTCGAAGGGAAGCATCTTCAAAACCACCTGCTGATTCACTACCAGCAGCAGGGAAACGCCGATCAGCAGCATGATCACAGCCAACAGGGGCCACCGCATGATTCGTCCCCGCCGTCCCGCCAGGAACGGTGTCATGATGCGCAGAAAAATGCGGTCGAGGCGGTTGTCGTCAGAAGACGTCTGGGATTGGACAGCCGGTGAATGGCCGCCTGAGAGGACCTTGTTGGTCAACCAGGGCGTCAAAACGAAGGCCACCACCAGGGAGATCATCATACCCATGCTGGCGTTGATCGGGATGGGGCTCATGTAGGGCCCCATGAGTCCACTCACAAAGGCCATCGGCAGCAGTGCCGCGATGACGGTAAAGGTGGCCAGGATGGTCGGTCCACCCACCTCGTCCACGGCCCTGGGAATTGCCTCCAGAAAATTTTTGGCCCCCATACCGATATGCCGGTGAATGTTCTCCACCACCACGATGGCATCATCCACCAGGATACCGATGGAGAATATCAGGGCAAATAGAGAGACGCGGTTCAGTGTGAAACCCCAGGCCCAGGAGGCGAACAGGGTGATGGCCAGGGTAACCACCACCGCCGCACCGACGATGAGCGCCTCCCGCCAGCCCAGAGCGAAGAACACCAGCAGTACAACGGATGATGTGGCGAATATCAGTTTGGTGATGAGTTGCTTGGCCTTGGCATCGGCGGTTTCACCATAGTTTCGGGTAATAGCCGCCTGAACGCCGTCGGGAATAAAGATACCCTTCAACTGCTCGAAACGCTGTATCACGGCCTCCGCGATTTCCACCGCATTGGTCCCCGGTTTCTTTGCAACCGCAATAGTGACGGCAGGAACGTTGCCTTTGAAGGTCAGTCCCTTTTCCGCGCCCATGGGGCCGGAACCTATCCATACGTACTGCTCAGGTTGATCGGGCCCTTCACTGACGGTGGCGACGTCGCGCAGAAACACCGGCCTGCCTTCCTTGCTGCCGACGACCAGATCCCCGATCTCCTCCGCATTCGAGAGGAATGTGCCGGCCTGGATCAGTATTTCACTGTTGTCGGCGGTCACATTGATGTTGTCCCGGACACTGTTGCCTGCCTGCAGCGCACGGCGCAGGTCACCCAGATCGATGCCGTAACCCGCGAGGGACTGTGGATCCAGCCGGACACTGACGACCCGATCCGGTTCACCGATGGTGTAGATATCCCGGGTTCCCGGAACCCTTTTCAGTTCCGACTCGATGGCATGGGCAACCTGTCCCAGTTCATATGCGCCCGTTGTCGGGGCCTCGGACCAGAGGGTGGCAGTAACGATGGGTACGTCGTCGATGCCCTTGGGCTTGATGATCGGCTGACCGACGCCCAGATTTGCGGGCAGCCAGTCCTGGTTGGAAAAGATCTTGCTGTAGAGCCGCACGATGGCATCGGTTCTGTCTTCACCCACCCGGTACTGGACGGTCAGCACCGACATGCCGGGGCGTGATGTCGAGTAGACGTGCTTGATGCCTTCGATCTCCGAGAGCACCTGTTCGGCCGGTGTAGACACCAGGTTTTCGATCTCGGTGACGCTGGCACCGGGTGCCGGTATGAAGACGTTGGCGAAAGTAACGTTGATCTGGGGTTCCTCCTCCCTTGGCGTCACCAGAATGGCGAACAGGCCGAGCAGAAGACCCACCAGGGCCAGCAGCGGTGTGATCTCGGTGTTGACGAAACGTCGGGCGATACGACCCGAGAGTCCAAGGTCAGTCATTTCCCTGCTCCGCCATCTGCTGCTTCAGGCGTGTGCCTGCAGCGATCGGATCCAATGCCACCGACTCGTCCCGTTCCAGGCCTGAGAGCACCGAGACCATGCCTGCAACATGGCGGTTTCCCAAACGGACATGACGAAAGCTCACCCTTCCATCGGAGCGCACAACATAAACACCTGTCACCTCACTGCGATGTGCCACCGACTCAGAGGGAATCATGAGCACCCGGCGTTCACCGATGACGAAGGCGGTCTTGACGAACATGCCCGGAAAAAGGGCCGCAGAACCCTCGGGAAGATCCAGACGTACCTTAAAGGTGTTGCTGCCCGGGTCGGCATAGGGAAAGACGGTCAGCTTCTCCGCTTCGATAGAACCGTTTCCAGGCTGTTCCACACGCGCACGGCTGACACTTCGAACCGCCGGTATCAGGCTCTGCGGGACATCGACGGTCACCCTGAGCCGATCCAGTGAAATGCCGCTCATCAGCTTCTGACCCGGATTGGCCGTCTCCCCAACCTCCAGATGCCGCCGGGTGACGATACCTGAATAGGGTGCACGAACCCGGGTATATTCCAGCTGCTCCCTGGCCTGATCCAGACCTGCTGAAGCGGCCTCGTACCTGGCAACGGCCGCCTTGAGCGCGGCACTGGCCTTGTCCATCGCAGACTCGGAAACCAGCTGTTTCCCGAACAGGTCCCTGGTACGGTCATGCTCGTCGACCGCCTCCTGCCGTTGGGCCTGGGCCACCTTGAGATCCGCCTCGGCCCTGGAAAACCGAGCCCGCTGCTCGGTATCCTTAAGACGCACGACGATAGCCCCCTTCTCCACAAAATTGTCCACGTCGTACAGGATCTCCTCCACCTGACCCTGGGTCTGTGCGGAAATCGTAGACTGGTGGACCGCTTCCACCACGCCGTCCAGGCGATATTCGCGGGGAACCTGACGATATTCCGCAATGGTGGTTTTCAGGGGGTCGCCTGCCATGGCGCTCATACTCAGGGAAAAGACCGCAAGCAGCAGAGGTACTCGGAATTTCATACGAATTCACCATTAAGAGTATTTTATTAATTACTTATATTATGACATCTACTTGAAAATCAATAGGCTGATCCCGAGGGATTTAAAAACGCACAGGTTCAAGCCGGGTTTCGCGGTCTCTATAAAACGGGCTACCCGTTGAACGTGGCGATCATTTCGTCCCAGATGGGAACAAATTCCAGCAGGCCCTCCCAGAAACCGTGGGAACGACGCTCATCGAAGGCTTTAACCGAAATGCCCTGCTGCTCCACCCAGGTGTAATAACCCAGGTTGAAGATCCGCTCCCTGCCCCGCCGGTCCAGCTCTTCGAAGTGGTCGGTGGCTACGCCCATCAGCTGCCTGCCGAAGACCTCCGCCGCCGACAGCTCGTCGAAACAGCCGGAAAAACGTTTCTG
>JAHEHQ010000005.1 GCA_024644505.1 Gammaproteobacteria bacterium | reverse complement strand
GTCCCAGATTCACCCGAATATGAGACCAGTGGGCAAGGCGGTCCGACCTTCGAAATCAGAAACCGATATCAATCCCCGGGCGCGCAGCGCGGTCCTGAGAGTTGCGGAGCGTCTCCAGTGAACCGGGCGAGATGGACCCTTCTGGGTTTGCTGACACTGGCCGTGGTGGTATCCGGCACGGCGGTGGTGTATGCGAAGTACGCTTCCCGAAAATCGTTCGTTGAGCTGCAGCAGTTGCGTGCGGAGCGGGATGCCATTGACGTGGAATGGGGAAGGCTCCAGTTGGAGGAAAGCACCCTCGCCACCCATGTCCGGGTGGAACGGATCGCCAGAAAAAAGCTGAAGATGCATGCACCCGATGCAGCAGAGGTCCTGGTGATAAGGCCCGGAAGATAATGGCAGGCACCAAACGTAAAAAACGGGCTGAAAAGGTCCGTAGAGACAGCCAGGTCACTGCGCCAAGCTACGGGGCGAGGCGCTGGGTGCTGTTGTCACTGCTGATTTTTGCCGGATCCGCACTCATCTGGC
Organism: Gammaproteobacteria bacterium; assembly: GCA_024644505.1. Classification (GTDB taxonomy): domain Bacteria; phylum Pseudomonadota; class Gammaproteobacteria; order Chromatiales; family Chromatiaceae; genus JAHEHQ01. The sequence continues at coordinate 19,501 of JAHEHQ010000005.1, read as the reverse complement.
GGGCTGTGGATCAGCAGATCTTCGAGACCGACTTTCTCAAGAGCGAAGGCCAGCGTCGCCATCTGCGCATCGTCGAGGTGCCCGCCCACCGCGGGATGATCACGGACAGGGCCGGCGAGCCCCTGGCCATCAGCACGCCGGTGGACTCGGTCTGGGCCAACCCCTGGGTGCTGGCCCCGGAACGTTTTGCCCTGGCCCCCGTCGCGGGAGTATTGGGAATGAAAAACGGCGATCTGCGCCAGCTGCTGGCGCGGCGCAGTGACCGGTCTTTCGTTTACCTCAAGCGGCGGATCAATCCCGATCGGGCAGAGAAGTTGCAGGCGGTGCTGGATAAGCATCATATAGAAGGTGTTGGACTGCAGCGGGAATACCGGCGCTTCTATCCGGCCGGAGAGGTGTTTGCCCATGTTGTCGGGTTCACCGACGTCGATGACCGGGGTCAGGAGGGACTGGAGCTTTCCTATGAGAACTGGCTGCGGGGCATTCCGGGGAGAAAACGGGTGATACGCGATGGTCAGGCACGGGTCGTCAGGGATGTGGAGAGCATCCAGGCGCCTGTAACAGGCCGGGACCTGGCGTTGAGCCTGGATCGCCGGCTGCAGTTTCTTGCCTACCGGGAGCTCAAGGCGGCGGTCCGGCACAACAAGGCCAAATCAGGCTCTGCCGTGATCCTTGACGTAAAGACCGGTGAAGTACTGGCGATGGTGAACCAACCCGCCTACAACCCCAACAGATCCAAGGCGGGTCGTCGCGACCGGTTTCGCAATCGCGCACTGACAGACGTGTTCGAGCCCGGATCGACCATGAAACCCTTTACCATCGCGGCCGCGCTGGAATCGGGTCGCTACAAGCCAACGACACGTATCGACACCCGGCCCGGCGTTCTCAAGGTGGGTCGGTACCAGGTCAAGGATGTACGGGATTTCGGCCTGATCGATGTGGCAACCATCATCAGCAAGTCGAGCAATGTGGGTGTGAGCAAGATCGCCATGGATCTGTCCGGCGAGAGACTCTGGTCATTTTTCTCCAGCCTGGGGTTTGGGGTATCCGCGGACACGGGATTTCCGGGCGAGGCATCAGGTCAACTCACACCCGCCAGGCGCTGGGCAAAAATCGATCAGGCCACCTTGTCCTTCGGGTACGGTCTTTCGGTAACCCCGACCCAGCTTGCCGGTGCCTACGCCGTGATTGCGGCGGACGGCGTGCGCAAACCCGTCTCGTTGCTACGTGTGGATCGTCCTCCCGAGGGAGAGCGGATCATGAGCCGTAAGACTGCCCGCGCAGTGCGCGGCATGATGCAGGCGGTGGTCTCCCCGGAAGGAACAGCGCCTGCCGCCGCGGTTGCCGGATACCAGGTTGCGGGCAAGACGGGTACGGTAAAAAAGAGCATATCCGGGGGCTATGCGGACGATCGCTATATGGCCGTCTTCGCCGGCATGGCGCCGGCCAGCGATCCACGGCTGGTCATGGTCGTTATGATCGACGAGCCCAGCGCCGGACAATATTATGGCGGCCAGGTGGCGGCGCCTGTCTTTTCCAAGGTGATGGCGGGGGCGTTGAGGCTGCTCAACATCGCCCCGGATGCGCTGCAACAGGATGATGTCCGCCTGGCAGCGGCCGGAGGCGCCCAGTGATGCCGGCCCGGACCGAATCCACCGGTATGTCCCTGAAGCGCCTGCTGGCGGATTCGATGGGAGCCGTTCAGGTCCCCGAGCTTGTCATCAGCTCGGTTGCGATGGACAGCCGGGATGTCAGCCAGGGCGGTCTTTTCCTGGCCTGCAGCGGCGGCCGGCAACACGGACTGGATCATCTGCCCCAGGCTCTGGTCCAGGGTGCCGCCGCCGTGTTGTGGGAACCGGGCGGCGACTGGACCCCCGACCGGGTCGCGGCATGCCGGTCGGGTGATGTTCCCCTGATCCGGGTATCGTCCCTCAGTGCACAGGTCAGTGGGATCGCCGGACGATTTTACGGTGATCCGAGCCGGCATCTGCAGGTCATCGGCATTACGGGAACCAACGGCAAGACCAGCTGCACCCATTTTCTGGCCCGCGCCCTGGCACCGGAAATCCGCTGCGGCGTCATCGGCACCCTCGGTAATGGATTCCCCGAGGATCTCGAGGAGGGCACCCACACCACGCCGGATCCGGTGCGGCTGCAGGCGCTCATGGCCAACCTGCGGGCAAAAGGCGCGGGTGCCGTGGCGATGGAGGTCTCATCCCACGCCCTCGATCAGCACCGGGCCGCCGCGATCTGTTTTCACACAGCTGCGCTGACAAACCTCAGCCGCGACCATCTGGACTACCACGAGACCATGGCGCACTACGCCGAGTCGAAAAAACGGCTTTATCGTATGCCCGGGCTGGCGTGCGCGGTGCTCAATATGGATGACCCCCTGGGTATCGAACTGGCCGGGGAGCTGCCGGAAGAACAGCCGATGATCGGCTACGGCATCCGGGAACCCGGCCTGCATGCCGATCGGCTCAAGGGGTTCGTGAGGGCCTCGCGCATTCAATCCGGCCTTTCCGGGATGCGCGTCCGGATAGGGGGTACCTGGGGTGCCGGGGAATTTCATACGCCGCTGCTGGGCCGGTTCAACGCGAGTAATCTGCTGGCGGTACTGGCGATCCTGATGCAACGGCAGGTTCCCCTGGAGGATGCGATGCGTCGGGTTTCCGGTCTGCGCACCGTGCCCGGCCGCATGGAGCGTTTTGGTGGAGACGGGCTGCCGCTGGCGGTCATAGATTATGCCCACACACCCGATGCCCTGGAGCATGTCCTGACTGCGTTGCGCGATCATGCCGAGGGCCGTCTGATCTGCGTGTTTGGCTGCGGGGGTGATCGCGACCGGGGAAAACGACCGGAGATGGGGGGTATCGCCGAGTCCCTGTCCGATCGGGTGCTCGTTACCGATGACAACCCCCGGACCGAAGATCCCGAACGCATCGTGCGGGAAATACTGGAAGGTATGAAAAGGCCCTCACAGGCCCAGGTGATCCATGACCGTGCCGCTGCCATCCGCGCCGCCCTGACAACAGCCGGGGCAGGGGATCTGGTGCTGGTGGCGGGCAAGGGCCACGAGGCGGTTCAGCAGGTGGGTGACCGGCGGATACCCTTCAGCGATTGTGCGCAGGTGACCGATGTCCTGCGGGAGCTGGCATCGTGACCGGGTTCAGGCTTTCCGAGGTTGCAGACCGTCTGGAAGCCAGGCACATGGGCGGCGATGCGGCCTTCGATTCGGTCAGCACCGATACCCGTACCCTGGAGCCCGGTGATCTTTTCGTTGCCTTGACGGGCCCCCGCTTCGACGGCCACGACTACCTGGAGCGGGCGCGGGAGCTGGGTGCCCCGGGATTCATGGTCAGCCGTTCCCACAGCCTGGACATGCCGACCCTGATGGTGGCCGATACCGGCATCGGTCTGGGTCGGCTGGCTGCCCTCTGGCGCCAGGCCAGCCATGCGCCACTGATCGCGGTTACCGGCAGCAACGGCAAGACCACCGTGAAGGAGATGATCGCCGCCATTCTCTCCCGGCGGGGCTGTGTTTTGGCAACCCGGGGTAATCTCAACAACGAAATCGGGGTTCCCCTCACGCTGCTCCGGCTGCAGCAAGAGGACTATGCCGTGGTGGAAATGGGCGCCAACCACCCGGGTGAGATCGGTTACCTGAGCAGGATGGCACGACCGGACGTGGCGCTGCTCATCAACGCGGGCAGATCACACCTGGAGGGGTTCGGCAGTGTAGAGGGTGTGGCCCGCGCCAAGGCGGAGATCCTGGAGGGGCTGCAAGAGGCCGGCTGTTTCGTTTTCAATGCCGACGATGCCTGGTCTTCCCTGTGGCGGGAAATGGCCGGCAACCGGAGAGCTTGCACCTTCGGCGTGGAACGGCCAGCCGACGTCCGCAGCCGGCCCGGGGACATCGGCATCAGCTGGGATGAACAGGGATTTACCACCCGGTTCCCGGTCGAGACACCTGCCGGTGAACTGGAAGTGGAGCTGGCCCTTGCCGGCCGGCACAATCGGATGAACGCCCTCGCCGCCATCGCGGCGACGCAACAGGCGGATATGGATCTGGAAGCCATTCGCCTTGGCCTGGCAGACCTGACGCCGGTCAAGGGCAGGCTGCAGCCCGTTACGGGTCGAAACGGCGTCAGCCTCATCGACGACAGCTACAACGCCAACCCCGACTCGGTGGCCGCGGCCATAGAGGTGCTCTCGAGCGCGCCGGGCCGCCGTTTCCTGGTATTGGGTGAGCTGGCGGAACTGGGTCAGGGTACCCGGGATTTCTACCGTATGCTCGGAGAACAGGCAAAACGTTCAGGCATCGATCATCTCTATGCCATGGAGGCAGCCGGACCGGCCGCGGAAAGCTTTGGTGCCGGCGGGGCCTGTTTCAAGACCCGGGATGCATTGATAGACGATCTGGACAGGTTGCTGCGGAGAGAGGACAGGGTGTTGATCAAGGGTTCCAGGCGTGCCGGCATGGAACGGGTCGTTGAGGCACTGGCCGACGGAAGGGGAGACTGAGATGCTGCTTTACCTGGCCGAACACCTCGCAAGTTTCCATACCGGTTTCAACGTCTTCCAGTATCTGACCCTGCGCGCCATTCTCGGGGTGCTGACGGCGCTGCTGATCTCTTTCCTTGTCGGACCCATGATGATTCGTCGCCTGACATTCCATCAGATCGGTCAGACGGTGCGAGACGACGGTCCCCAGAGTCATCTGTCCAAGGCCGGCACCCCCACCATGGGTGGTGCATTGCTGCTGGTCGCGGTCTGCATCAGTACCCTGTTTTGGTCCGACCTGTCCAACCGCTATGTCTGGGTGGTTCTGATCGTGACCCTGCTGTTCGGGTTGATCGGTTTCGTGGACGACTACCGCAAGCTGGTGCTCAACAATCCGATCGGACTGCCACCCCGATACAAGTATCTGTGGCAGTCGGTGGTCGGTCTGGGTGCGGCGGCCTTCCTCTACGGGACTGCGGCAGCCCCGGCAGAGACCGAGTTGATCATCCCCTTTGTCAAGAGTTGGGTGATCGAACTGGGGCCCTGGTTCATTCTGTTGACCTACCTGGTGATCGTGGGATCCAGCAATGCGGTGAATCTGACCGACGGGCTGGATGGCCTTGCCATCATGCCCACGGTTCTGGTGGCCGGTGCATTGGGAATTTTCGCCTACGCCTCGGGTCACGCCCAGATCGCCAATTACCTGCTGATCCCACAGGTTCCGGGCGTCGGGGAAATGGTGGTTTTCTGCGGTGCCCTGACCGGCGCCGGTCTCGGTTTCCTGTGGTTCAACGCCTACCCGGCCCAGGTGTTCATGGGTGACGTGGGTGCGCTGGCGCTGGGCGCTGCGCTTGGGGTGGTTGCGGTGGTGGTCCGTCAGGAACTGGTGCTCGTGATCATGGGCGGGGTGTTCGTGATGGAGACAGTGTCCGTGATGCTGCAGGTGGCTTCATTCAAACTGACCGGACGACGCATATTCCGGATGGCGCCGCTGCATCACCACTTCGAACTGAAGGGATGGCCCGAGCCCCGGGTCATCGTGCGTTTCTGGATCGTGACGGTGATCCTGGTGCTGATCGGGCTGGCAAGCCTGAAGATACGTTGAACTCGCTATGGCGCAGACACTGAGCAAAGGAAAGACGCTGGTCGTGGGTCTCGGAAAGACCGGACTTTCCTGCGCCCGTTTTCTTGCGGCTCACGACGTACCGGTGGCAGTTGCAGACAGCCGCGCAGAGCCCCCGGGTCTGGAGCAGCTGCGCCAGGAACTGCCGGATACCGCGCTTTTTCTGGGGCCCTTTGATCCGGCGGTCTTCGGGGCCGCGCAGCGTCTGGTGGTAAGTCCCGGGGTGCCGCTCAGCGAACCCCTGATCAGGGAAGCAGCGGCAAGGGGCGTTTCCATAGTGGGAGATATAGAGCTGTTTGCCAGGGAGGTCGCCGCACCGGTGGCGGCAATCACCGGTTCCAATGGCAAGAGCACCGTCACCAGTCTGCTGGCGGATATGGCAACCGTGGCCGGCATGAACGTCAGGGCGGGAGGGAATCTCGGGGAACCGGCGCTGGAACTGCTGGACTCTGAAACCCGGCTGTATCTTCTGGAACTGTCCAGTTTCCAACTCGAAACCACCGACAGTCTGGCTCCCCACGCCGCGGTGGTTCTGAATCTGTCCGCCGACCATCTCGATCGTTACGATGGGATCCAGGCATATGCGGATACCAAGGCACGCATCTACACAAAGGCGAAAAACCGGGTGTTCAACCTGGACGATCCCCGGGTCATGGCCATGCAGAGCGGTCCTGGGCGGGATTACTATTTTACCCTGAGCGAACCCGGAGACGAGGTGTTCGGGATGCGCAGGGAAGGCGGGGTGTCCTGGCTGGCACGGGGCACCGATCTGCTGCTGGAAGCCTCACGATTGCGTATTCCGGGTCGTCACAACGTTGCCAACGCCCTGGCCGCTCTGGCCATGGGAACGTCTCTCGAACTGCCCATGCCGGCCATGCTGGAATCCCTGTGCCGTTTCGCGGGATTGCCGCATCGCAGTCAGTACGTGGCCGAAGCGGGGGGCGTCCGCTGGTACAACGATTCCAAGGGTACCAATCCGGGGGCCTGTGCCGCGGCGCTTCAGGGGTTGAGGCCAGAGGGTGGGGAGGCCCGAATCATATTGATTGCCGGCGGTGACGGCAAGGGTGCGGATTTTACGCCGCTTGCACCGGTGGTGGACGCCGTTGCGCGGGCGGTGGTCCTGATCGGTCGGGATGCGCCCGTTATCGCCGGGGCGCTGGAGGGAACCGTTCCCCTGCTCCGGGCCGGAGACATGGACGAGGCGGTTCGGCTGGCGGCCGGGCGGGCCCAGCCGGGCGACACCGTTTTGCTTTCCCCCGCCTGCGCCAGCTTCGATATGTACAGGAATTACGCCGAACGGGGAGATGCCTTCATGGCGTCGGTGGGCGCTCTAATCCAATGAGGACGGAGAAACACATTCAGGCCACCATCGGGCCCCAGTTGCCCGAGATGCCGCGTATCGATCTGCTGCTGCTTCTGGCTTCCTGCGCCCTGCTCGGGCTGGGACTTGTGATGGTGGCCTCGGCATCCATGCACCGAATAGCCGACAATCCTTTCTATTACGTACAGCGCCACCTCATCGCTATTGCCATCGGCGTCTTTTGTGCGCTGCTGGTCTCACGGATTCCGGTGAAAAACTGGGAGAAGGCCGGCACGACGCTCTATTTTTTCGGGCTGCTGCTGCTGGTGCTGGTACTGGTGCCCGGTCTCGGGCGGGAAGCCAACGGTGCGACGCGCTGGATTCCCCTCGGCCCCTTCAATCTCCAGAGTTCGGAGTTTATGAAGCTGTTCATGGTGGTGTACATCGCCGGTTATCTGGTGCGTCGACAACTGGAGGTGACGAACAGCGTCTGGGGGTTTGCAAAGCCCATGCTGCTGCTGGTTCTGGCGTCCGTGCTGGTGATGCTCCAACCCGATTTCGGCACCACGGCGGTATTGTTGGCTACAGCGCTGGGTATGCTTTTTCTCGGGGGCGTGCCCATCTGGCAATTCGGGATTCTGCTGGCGGCGGCCGGCTCCACACTGGTGGGGCTGGTCCTGGTCTCCCCCTACCGGCTGCAACGCGTCACCGCGTTTCTGGACCCCTGGGCCGACGTGCAGAACAGCGGATATCAGCTGGCCCAGGCATTGATTGCATTCGGCAGGGGCGAGTGGTTGGGCGTCGGCTTGGGCAACGGTATTCAGAAACAGTTTTATCTGCCCGAGGCCCACACCGATTTCCTCATGGCAGTGGTCGGAGAGGAGTTCGGCCTGGTGGGCACCCTGACCGTGACCCTGCTGTTCGGTGTTATCGTCTGGCGGGCCTTCGATATCGGTGCACGGGCGGAACGCATGAACCGGCGATTCGCCTCCTATGTCGCCCTCGGATTCGGTCTCTGGATCGGTCTGCAGGCCTTCATCAATATCGGGGTGAACGTGGGACTGCTGCCCACCAAGGGCCTGACCCTGCCGCTGATGAGTTACGGGGGCAACAGTTTGATCGTGATCTGCATCGTGATAGCGATGCTTCTGCGAATCGATTTCGAACTGCGGGCCGACGCTCAGGGTACGGCAGGAGGAAGTCAATGAGCCGGTCCGTCATGGTCATGGCCGGCGGCACCGGCGGTCACGTTTTTCCGGCCCTGGCGGTAGCGGAGGAGTTGCGTTCCCGGGGCATGGATGTCTTCTGGCTGGGAACCCCGGGGGGATTCGAGTCGGGTGTGGTGCCGGAGCACGGATTTCGCATGGAAACCATCAGTATCCGCGGTCTGCGGGGCAAGGGCCCGCTGCGTTTGCTGGGGGCGCCGTTCCGGATCCTGCTCGCCATGATCCAGGCCCTGAAAGTGCTGGTGAGGAACCGGCCCGGACTGGTGCTGGGCATGGGCGGATTCGTGTCGGGACCGGGCGGCGTGATGTCGCGCCTGCTGCGGATACCCCTGGTGGTGCATGAGCAGAACGCCGTCCCCGGCATGACGAATCAATGGCTCTCACGAATCGCGAGTCGGGTCCTGGAGGCGTTTCCGGGCAGTTTTCCCCGGGCATGTGCGGTCGAATTGACGGGTAATCCCGTGCGTCCGGAGATTGCCTCCCTGCCCGTGCCGGAAGTGCGGTTCGCGGACAGGGAAGGGTCGTTGAGACTGCTGGTGCTGGGCGGTTCCCAGGGGGCGCAGAAACTGAATCAGACACTGCCGGTGGCCCTGGCCATGATCGACTCGGAAGAGAGACCGGCAGTTCGCCATCAAACGGGCCGCGACAAACTTCAGGATGCGCAGCAGGCCTATGCGGATGCGGGGGTGGATGCGGGGGTGGAACCCTTCATCGCCGATATGGCGGAGGCCTATGGCTGGGCAGACCTGGTGTTGTGCCGGGCCGGTGCCCTGACCATAGCGGAACTGGCGGCAGCCGGCGTTGCCTCGGTGCTGGTGCCCTATCCCCATGCCGTCGACGATCACCAGACCCGCAATGCGGCTTATCTCGTGGATGCCGGGGCCGCACTGCTGTTGCCCGAGGAGTTGTTGACACCGGGTTTTCTGGGCAAGCTGCTCCAGGATTTTATCGGCCGTCGGGACAGGTTGCTGGAGATGGCCGTTGCCGCGCGGGGCATGGGTATGCCGTCGGCCACCCAGCGGGTTGCCGATGTCTGTCAGGAGGCGGCAAGGGCATGAGCGTCGGAATCAAATCGCAACGCCGCGCCGCAGTGGAGGCGATGGGCCGAATCCGGCATCTGCATTTCGTCGGCGTCGGCGGGTCGGGCATGAACGGCATTGCCCAGGTCATGCTCAATCTCGGCTACCAGGTATCGGGGTCGGACCTGAGCCCGAACGGGGCCACGGAAAGGCTCGCCGAGCAGGGCGCGGTCATCAGTATCGGCCACAGCGCGGACCATATCGCGGGTTGTGACGCGGTGGTGATCTCCAGCGCTGTCACGGAGGACAACCCGGAAGTCGCCGCGGCCCGCAGCCAACGCATCCCGGTCGTGCCGCGCGCGGAGATGCTCGCCGAACTCATGCGGTTTCATCATGGTATCGCCGTAGCGGGAACCCACGGAAAGACCACCACCACCAGTCTTGTGGCCAGTCTGCTGGCAGAGGCCGGCCTGGATCCCACTTTCGTCATCGGCGGACGGCTGAACTCGGCGGGCACCTACGCCCATCTCGGCAGAGGGGAGTACCTGGTCGCCGAGGCCGATGAGAGCGACGCCTCTTTTCTCTATCTTCAGCCCATGCTGGCGGTGGTGACCAACGTGGACAGGGACCACATGGTCACCTATCAGGGGGATTTCACCCGCCTGCGCCGGACATTCATTGAGTTTCTTCATCATCTGCCCTTTTACGGTCTGGCCGTACTCTGCATCGATGACCCGGAGGTACGCGGCATACTGAGCGAGGTGACGCGGCAGGTGACCACCTACGGTACCGCACCGGATGCCGATCTGCGGGCGGCTGATATCCGCCAGGACGGGCTCCACACCCATTTCAAGGTCATATCCGAAGATGAGGAGCCCTTCGAAGTGGCCCTCAACCTGCCCGGCCTGCACAACGTACTCAATGCCCTGGCGGCCATTGCAGTGGCCCGGGAACTGGGTGTGGGAGTTGGGGTCATTCAGCGGGCCCTGGCGGGATTTCAGGGTATCGGCCGTCGCTTCCAGGCCGTCGACTGCCGCCTGCCGGACGGGGGCGAGATCATGCTGGTGGACGACTACGGACACCATCCGAGGGAGGTGGCGGCAACCCTCGAGGCAGTCCGCAGCGGATGGCCGGATCGCCGCGTGGTGCTGGCGTTCCAGCCGCACCGCTACAGCCGCACCCAGGAACAGTTCGAGGATTTCGTGCAGGTCCTTTCCCGGACCGACGTGCTGCTGCTCACCGAGGTATACCCGGCGGGTGAGGCGCCGATCCCCGGAGCCGACGGGCGTGCCCTCACCCGCGCCGTCCGCGCCCGCGGGCAGATCGCCCCGGTTTTCGTCGACCCCCTGGGTGAACTGCCTTCGGTGCTCGCCGGGCTGGTTCGGCCGGGCGATATCGTGCTCTTGCTCGGGGCCGGGGATATCGGTGGCATGGCGGCAGCACTGCCCGGTACCTTATGCAGATCCACCTCCGAGGCCGGCGCATGATGGCTTTGAGAAGACAAGATGAACTGCGCGGTGAGATGCTGTTCGACGAACCCCTCTCCCGCCACACCAGCTGGCGGGTCGGTGGGCCGGCCAGACGGTTTTACCGGCCGGCCGACAGCGACGATCTTCTCGTCTTCCTGCGAGAGCTCTCCCCGGACGAGCCGCTGCTGTGGCTCGGCCTGGGCAGCAACCTCCTGGTCCGGGACAGCGGCTTCGAGGGCACAGTGATTGCCACCCGGGGCCGGCTGGAAAGGCTTGAGATGACCGGGGAGCATCTGCTCCGGGCAGAGGCGGGCGTCGCTTGTGCCAAGGTGGCACGGATGGCGGCGCGGCAGGGGCTTGTCGGCAGCGAGTTTCTGGCCGGAATCCCGGGTACCCTTGGCGGGGCCCTGGCGATGAACGCCGGTGCCTTCGGCGGAGAGACCTGGGGCCTGGTTCGGCAGGTGGAGACGGTGGATCGCCATGGCAGGCTGCGCATTCGTTCACCGGGGGATTTCGAGATCGGCTACAGGCATGTGCGGGGGAAGCCGGGAGAGTGGTTTATCGCAGCTTCGCTGGAACTCCAGGAGGGAGCCGTTGCGTCGGGTCAGGAAAGGATCCGCCAGCTGCTGGACAGGCGCTCCGCGACCCAGCCGGTGGGGCTTCCCAGCTGCGGCTCCGTCTTCAGAAATCCCCAAGGCGATCACGCCGCACGCCTGATCGAGGCGGCCGGCCTCAAGGGGGAGCGCATCGGCGGCGCCTGCGTTTCGGAGAAACATGCCAATTTCATCATCAATCTGGGCGACGCCACGGCCCGGGATATTGAGAGCCTCATGCAACGGGTGCAGCAGCGGGTCGAAGAAGCGTCCGGTGTACGGCTGCTGGCGGAAGTGAGGATCGTGGGCGAGGAGATGAAAAAACCATGAACACCAGGGCTGCGGATTTCGGAAAGACCGCCGTGCTCATGGGCGGCAGTTCCGCCGAGCGCGAGGTATCCCTCAACAGCGGCAACGCCGTGCTGCAGGGACTGCTGCGCAGGGGGGTGGATGCCCACGGGGTGGATGCCCGCGAGGATGTCGTGGGACAGTTGACCCGGGGCGGGTTCGATCGGGTCTTCATCATACTGCACGGCCGCGGAGGAGAGGACGGTGTGATCCAGGGAACCCTGGAGACCCTGGGTATTCCTTATACCGGGAGCGGGGTTGCCGGGTCCGCCCTGGGAATGGACAAGTATCGCTGCAAGCTGCTGTGGAAGGGGCTTGGGTTGCCCACGCCACCGTTTGTCATGATACGGGACGAGTCAGGTCTGGCAGAGGCGGAAGCGCTGGGTTTTCCCCTGATGATGAAGCCGGTGCATGAGGGGTCGAGCATCGGCATGGCCCGGGTCGAGGACTCAGGGGCGCTGCGTACGGCGTGGCGGGAGGCGATGGGTTACGACGCCGAGGTCATGGCGGAGCGTTGGATTACAGGCCCTGAGTATACCGCGTCCATCCTTGGGGAGGACGCCCTGCCGCTGATTCGTCTGGAGACACCGCATACCTTCTATGACTACGACGCGAAGTACCTGGCCGACAGCACCCAGTATCACTGTCCGGCAGGACTCCCGGAAGGAAAGGAACTCGCACTGCGGGAACTGGCGCTGCGTGCGTTCAGGAGTGTGGGGGCCTCGGGCTGGGGGCGCGTGGATCTGCTGCTGGACGAGGCCGGGCAGCCCTGGCTCATCGAGGTCAATACGGTGCCGGGCATGACGGATCACAGCCTGGTGCCGATGGCGGCGCGGGTGAGCGGCATCGATTTCGAAGAGCTGGTTGTGCGGATTCTGGAAATGAGCTGATGGCGAGAAAACCCCGAAAAAACCCTAAAAAGCTCATCGTCGATTGGCGTCTCGCAGGGCGTTGGATGCTGGGTCTGTGTCTGTTTGCCGTCATGGGTACCGGCGGCCTGTGGGTGTTCGTGAAGCTTCAGGATCCCACGCTGTTGCCCGTGCGGGTGGTACGTATCGATGGCCGGGTGATACACATGGAACGCGGCCGCCTGGAGCAATCGTTGGGCGGCCTGATCCAGGGTAACTATTTCACCCTGGACGTGGAGGCGTTGCGGCGTGCGGCGAAGCGGCTGCCCTGGGTGGAGCAAGTCACGGTGCGCCGGGTCTGGCCTGACACGCTGCGGATGTGGGTGCAGGAAAAAGATCCATTGGCCCGCTGGGGCAAGTCGCGGCTGATCAGCACCCGGGGGGTCGCCTTCCAACCCCGGCCGGAGGAGATGCCGACGGGGCTGCCCCGGCTCTTCGGGCCGGATGGTACCGAGAGAAAGGTCGCTGCCGGGTACCAGCGCATGCAACGGCAGCTTGCCGCCCTGGGACTGGGGATCGAACGGCTGCGCCTGAACGCGCGCCAGGCCTGGTGGATGAAGCTGGACAACGGCCTGGAACTTCACCTGGGCAACCAGGACACGGAAAACAGGCTGCAGCGGTTTATTCGGGCCTATCCCAGACTCATACAGGATCAGCCGGGAATACTGACCGCCATCGACCTGCGTTACACCAACGGCCTGGCCGCCCGGCGCAAGAAGGAAACGACATGACAACACCAGCCGTTGGCGGCCTAACCGGCTGGCAGACCCGGGATGATTGAGGACGGGTTCAGATGACCAAGAAGGCAGACAAGAATTTAATCGTGGGCCTGGACATTGGCACCTCCAAGGTGGTTGCCATCGTCGGTGAGATCAAGGCGGACGATGAGATCGAGATCATCGGTATCGGTTCGCATCCTTCCCGGGGTCTCAAAAAGGGTGTGGTGGTAAATATCGAGTCCACCGTCCAGTCGATCCAGCGCGCAGTCGAGGAAGCGGAATTGATGGCCGGCTGTGAAATCCTTTCGGTCCATGCGGGGATCGCCGGGAGCCATATACGCAGCCTCAACTCCTACGGCATCGTCGCCATCAAGGACGGCGAGGTGAGCCATGGGGACGTTGAACGGGTCATCGATGCGGCCAGGGCGGTGGCGATCCCGGCGGATCAAAAGATCCTCCACATCCTGCCCCAGGAATTCATCATCGACGAGCAGGAGGGCATCAAGGAGCCCGTAGGCATGTCGGGTGTGCGGCTGGAGGCGAGGGTGCACATGGTGACCGGCGCCGTGAGCGCCGCCCAGAACATCATCAAGTGCGTGCGTCGCTGCGGACTGGAGGTGGACGACCTGATCCTGGAACAGCTCAGCTCCGCCAACGCGGTGCTCAGCGATGACGAGAAGGAGTTGGGTGTCTGCCTGGTGGATATCGGCGGCGGCACCACGGACATTGCGGTTTTCACCGATGGTTCGATCCGTCATACGGCAGTCATTCCCATTGCCGGAGACCAGGTGACCAACGATATCGCGGTGGCCATGCGAACCCCCACACAACATGCCGAGGACATCAAGATCCGATACGCCTGTGCCCTCACCCAGCTGGCGGCCAGCGATGAGACCATTGAGGTGCCCAGCATCGGTGACCGGCCGGCCAGGCGATTGTCCCGGCAGACCCTGGCGGAAGTGGTTGAGCCCCGCTACGAAGAGCTGCTCACCCTGGTTCAGGCCGAACTGAGGCGCAGCGGTTTCGAGGATCTCATAGCCGGCGGCGTGGTGCTGACCGGCGGCAGTTCCAAGATGGAGGGACTGATAGATCTTGCTGAAGAGGTTTTTCACATGCCGGTTCGCATGGGGGTGCCCCGTTACGTGACCGGTCTTGTCGATGTCGTGCGCAATCCCATCTACGCAACCGGCGTGGGTCTGCTGCTTTTCGGACATCACAACCGTGCCGGCCGGCTAAAGGAGTTGCCGAGCGGCAAAAATTTCAAGGCTATCTGGAATCGAATGAGAAGTTGGTTTCAGGGTAATTTTTGAACTTTTTTTATTTTTTAATCAGGCGGCCTGCAGGCCAACAAGAAAACGACGACGAGGAGAGAGCAAATGTTTGAACTTATGGATGCCTACAGCCAGAGTGCGGTGATCAAGGTAGTTGGTGTCGGCGGGGGAGGTGGCAACGCCGTAAACCATATGCTCAGCGCCAGCATCGAAGGTGTGGAGTTCATCTGCGCCAACACCGATGCCCAGGCGTTGAAGAACAGCGAAACCAGAACGCTGTTGCAGCTGGGTTCCAATATCACCAAAGGGCTTGGCGCGGGTGCCAACCCCGAGGTGGGCCGCCAGGCAGCACTGGAGGACAAGGAACGCATTCAGGAGGCGATCCAGGGTTCGGATATGGTGTTTATCACCGCCGGCATGGGGGGCGGGACAGGCACTGGGGCTGCACCCGTGGTGGCTGAGGTTGCCCGGGAACTTGGAATTCTGACGGTTGCGGTGGTGACAAAACCTTTCCCCTTCGAAGGGGGCAAGCGTATGCAGATAGCCGAAAAAGGCATCGAGGAACTGGGGCAGTTCGTGGACTCCCTTATCACCATCCCGAACCAGAAGCTGCTGTCGGTTCTCGGCAAGGACATGAGTCTTCTGAACGCATTCAAGGCCGCCAACGATGTGCTCCTGGGTGCGGTTCAGGGCATCGCCGAACTCATTACCCGGCCGGGCCTGATCAACGTGGACTTTGCAGACGTTCGCACCGTGATGTCGGAGATGGGTGTTGCCATGATGGGGTCTGGGTCGGCACGCGGTGAAACACGCGCCCGCGACGCGGCGGAACAGGCGATCAACAGCCCGCTGCTCGAGGATATCAATATCTCCGGGGCAAAGGGGATACTGGTCAACATCACGGCTGGACTGGATCTGGCCATCGGTGAGTTCGACGAAGTGGGCAGCACAGTCAAGGAATTTGCCTGTGAAGATGCCACCGTGGTGGTGGGCACCGTGATCGATCCGGATATGACGGATGATCTGCGTGTCACCGTCGTGGCCACCGGCCTGGGTGAGACCGCCAGGGAAAGGGTGACCCCCGTCACCCATGAGACGCCGCAGGTCAGAGTGGTGAACTCGGATGTGGCCGACCCATCCCCAAGCGACTACCGTGACATGGACAGCCCCACGGTGATCCGGAGGGATCGCCAGATGGGCAAATCCTACAGTGATCCGGCGCAGCAGCAGGAGATGGACTACCTGGATATACCGGCATTTCTGCGCCGCCAGGCGGATTGATGTGGCGAGAATAAACTTGCAAAGCTTGCTTCTAACTGTTATTTATTAGGGAATACCCTAATGCGGAGAGGGAGTATTATGGTGTCTGATCCTGGGTAAAAGGCTGTAAAATCCGGGATTTTTGAATAATAACGCCATTTCCCGGTCCCTGAGTGACTGAGGGAGTTAGATCAAAAGCGGCAGGTGAGCGTTGCCGCAGGGGGGGAATGGCATTTGCACTGCGACTGGTCGACGTCGACCGGTTGCGATAAGGAGTCGGGGGCTGGTCTCAGCCGGTCAGTGCTGGCGATGTTGAGTCCGAAATTTTACTGCAGCCGCTTCCCTGGAAGTGCTGTTGATAAAGGTCAAGAACAAGATGATAAGGCAGCGTACCTTAAAAAATGTGATTCGAGCCACCGGCGTGGGGTTGCATACCGGAGACAAAGTCTACCTGACGTTGCGGCCGGCGGCCCCGAATACGGGAATCGTTTTTCGCAGGATCGACCTGGAACAGCCCGTTGAGATTCCAGCGTGTCCCAACAATGTCGGCGATACCCGGCTTTCCACCACACTCGAGCATGATGGTGTCAGGGTCTCCACTGTTGAGCACCTGCTCTCCGCCTTCGCCGGGTTGGGTGTGGATAATGCCTATGTGGATGTGAGCGCACCCGAAGTGCCGATCATGGACGGCAGTGCCGGGCCTTTTGTGTTCCTGATACAGTCGGCCGGCGTGGAGGAGCAGAACGCCCCCAAACGCTTCATCCGCATCAAACGCAAGGTGTCGGTTGAGGATGGAGACAAGCGGGCTGCATTCGAACCTTTCGATGGTTTCAAGGTGTCCTTTGCCATTGATTTCGATCACCCGGCGTTTACCGAGAAAACCCAGTTTTCGTCCATCGACTTTTCTTCCACTTCCTTCGTAAAAGAGGTCAGTCGGGCACGAACCTTCGGTTTTCTGCGTGATATCGAAATGCTCCGCGAACGGGAACTCGCTCTCGGTGGCAGCCTGGACAACGCCATCGTGGTTGATGATTACCGGATTCTGAACGAAGACGGGTTGCGCTACGAAGACGAGTTCGTAAAACACAAGATTCTGGACGCCATTGGAGACCTGTATCTCCTGGGGCATAGCCTCATCGGTGCCTTCACCGGTTACAAATCCGGTCACGCGCTCAACAACCGGCTGCTCAAGGCCCTGGTTGCCGACAGGAGTGCCTGGGAAGAGGTGACTTTCGAGGAAGGCGACAAGGTACCGATCTCCTACATGAAGCCGGTGCAGGCCTGACCCGCCCAGTGATTTCCGCATCAAACGTGACTGCCCAGCCTTTTCAGGGCGGCGCTGAGATCCTCGTCTCCGATACCCTCCGCTGTCTGGCGAATCAGGGAGGCGTTTTCCGTTGACAGCTTTTTGGCCGCCTTTCCTTTGTGCCGGTGAGGCGCATCGCTGATCATCACGCGCACGGAAACACGCTCCACCCGCATGCCCTCCCGGAGAAGCAGTGACTTGAGGTTCCGGGAATAATATCTCAGCCGGCTTGCCCAGGCCGGTGAATCCACGAACAGAATCAGTTGCCGCTTTTTTATCAGGGCGGCCCGGCAGTGGCTTTCCAACGGTGACGGCAGGTGTTTTCGCACCCGGGTCAGCAGCCGCTGCATATCCTGCGCCTGGGACAGCAGGTCGCGGGCTATCCCCGATGACTTCAGGACCCCTGTCAGGGAATTTGGGCCGCGGGCCATTTATCTTCCTCCTTTGTGACCTGGGTCGCCCTAATTTTCAGAAAAAACTTCCTGAAACCACTCAAGTAAACACCCCCGGTTCCGCTTAATAGTATATGAGCTAATTTGCATGTAATGGAGAGTAAGGGTAACCTTCGCAATCCAGAATAACCAAGTCCATGTATGTTGTAATGAAAATCATTTTTCTTTCCAGGTGGTACCAGGCCGGTCGCGGAGCACTTTCCGTGCCCGGACTCGGTTTGTTCCTGGGGGTGGTGTTTACAGCATTCATCTCGGGGTCCCTCTGGCTGGGTTACGAGGCGGGCCTTCGGGCAGCAGCGGACAAGCTGGACGAACCCGCTCTCACAGCCATGCTGGAGGAGCAGCTGGACAGTCAGCGCAGGGAACTGGAGCTGAATCATAAGAAGATGAGGTCCCATCTCGATGCGCTGGCGCTGCGCATGGGGAAGCTGCAGTCCCACATTCTGCGGCTCGATGCCCTGGGAGAACGATTGACCGAGGTCGGGGAACTGGATCCTGAAGAGTTCAACTTCAGTGAGACGCCGGCCCGGGGCGGTCTTGAAACGCCGGACGGCTCGAGTTCCATAGAACTCTCCGAACTGTTATCGGACATGGAGCAGCTCACCAGGACCCTGGAAGATCGGGAGTACAAGTTGAACCTGATGGAGGACATGCTCCTCAACAACCGGGTTCTGGAGGAGTTGAAACCGGCGGGAAGGCCTGTGAAGAAAGGCTGGATCTCTTCCAGGTACGGTTACAGGAAAGACCCGTTCAGTGGCAAGAAAACCTTTCACCACGGCGTGGACATCGCGGGAAAGAAAGATTCGGCGGTCTTCGCCGTCGCTTCCGGCATCGTGACCGAAGCGGGCAAGAAAGGGGGCTACGGCTACCTTGTCGAGATCCGTCATGTGGACGGCTACGTTACCCGCTACGGGCATAACAGCAAGATCTTTGTCGAGGCAGGGGACCTGGTCTCCAAGGGGGACAGGATCGGTTCCATGGGATCAACCGGCCGCTCAACCGGTCCTCACGTGCATTTCGAAGTGGCGCGCAACCGCAAAAGCGTCAATCCCACAAAATTTCTGAAAAAACAATAACACCTCCCGTTTTATCCCCTTGTTATGCCTTCCCGGGCAGGTTTTGGGGTATCATCTGCTTTTTTTTAATCGCCAGTTAAATACGGGATCCAGGTCTTCATGGTCAGCAACATTTTCAGCAAGGTCTTCGGCAGCCGGAATGAACGGCTCATCAAGCGCATGTCCAAGGCGGTTGCCTCGATCAATGCCCTGGAACCGGAGGTGCATGCCCTTTCCGACGAACAATTGCGCGCAAAAACCGATGAGTTCAGGAAGCGGCTGGACGAAGGTGCAAAGCTGGACGAACTGCTGCCGGAGGCCTTCGCGGTGGTGCGGGAAACCGGGCTCAGGGCCCTCGACATGCGGCACTTCGATGTGCAGCTCATCGGCGGCATGGTGCTCAATCAGGGCAGATCGCCGAGATGCGCACGGGTGAGGGCAAGACCCTCGTGGCCACCCTGGCCGTTTACCTCAATGCACTGCCCGGCCGGGGCGTTCACGTGGTGACCGTCAACGACTATCTGGCCCGGCGTGATGCCGCCTGGATGGGTAAGATCTACGATTTCCTGGGTATGAGCGTCGGCGTTATCAATTCCTCCGGGGGCATGGGGCCGGATTCCTCTTCCTACCAGTTCGATCCTGAGTATACAGCCGGGGGAGAGGGGCATCAGTTCATGCGTCCGGTATCGCGGGGGGAGGCCTATGCCTGCGATATCACCTACGGCACCAACAACGAATTCGGCTTCGACTATTTGCGCGACAACATGGCATTCAGCGCTGATCAGCGGGTGCAGCGGGACAAGGTTTTCGCGGTGGTCGACGAGGTCGACTCGATCCTGATCGATGAGGCCCGAACGCCCCTGATCATTTCGGGTCCGGCGGAGGACAGTTCGGATCTCTACGTCAAGATCGACCAGATCATACCCCGCCTGACCCGGCAGGACCCCAT
>JAHEHQ010000158.1 GCA_024644505.1 Gammaproteobacteria bacterium | reverse complement strand
CCATACCTATGATTGCCGCGAAGACCGCGTACCACCTGGCTCTGCCGAACGCCTGTTGCTTCAACTGATCGAGCTTCGCCTCGAATTCACCGGCTATCGATTCCAGACCGGAATCCAGCAGTTCCTTTGCTGCTGATTTGGCAATTCCGTTAGCCACTTCTGCCACTTCCACCGCCATGACAGAAGATGCGGATTCAGCCTCCTTGTGGGCGAGCTCAGCCACCTTCTCCCTGAAGGGTTCGGACGAGATCAGCTCAGAGTCGCGGTCGCGTCCCACGTCAGCGATTTTCTGCATGAAAAAGGCCGTCTGGCCGTCCAGGCGCTCGTTTAAAAGCATCTCTACTGCCTGCCGGTCCATAGCTTCCTGACGGGCCTGCCGTTCCCCGGCGATCAACCCCCGTAATTCTTCCAGCCGGTCTTCGAGAAGTGCCTCAGCCTCCTGCAGGGTCATGCCCTCCCGACGGTTCCCCAGTTCCCGGTTGACCAGATCGTGAATTGAATCGAGCTGATCAGTCAGCTTGGTGAGCATGGCATTTTCAAACTGCTCCAGTTCCTTCGACAGGCGCGAGGCCACCAGCAACTCCAGCACCTCTTCCTGGGTCGGACCCCGATCTTCGGTCTCCAGGGTCCGGGTCACCCGGGCCTCCCCAACCATATCACCCTCAGCGAACGATTCAGCGTCTGTTCCGGTCATGGCAACGGTTTCCGTGGGGACGGATTCCTTCAGCACGGATTCAAGGACCGTGAGTACCTCCTCCAGTTGACCGCTTTCGGGAGGCTTCTGCAGGGTAGCCAGGGCCCCGTGGGCTCTGGCCTCTTCCAGGTAGTGTTCCCCGTCATTGGAGGTACACATCACCACTGGAATATGGGAAGTCTGCGGGTCGCTCTTGATCGTCGAGGTGGCGGATAATCCATCCATACCGGGCATCATGTGATCCATGAAAATGGCATCCGGCCGGTGGTTCTCGAGAAAGCTCAGCGCCGCTTCTGCGGAATCCACCATTTCCACTTCGAAATCGTGCCGTTTCAGCAGCTTTCCAAGCACAAAACGGGCCGATTTGGAGTCATCCACCAATAGTGCCGTTCTGGCCTGATTTGTCTCTCCCATATCTGTATCCTCTGCAAATCCAGCTTGGTTGAAACATTATCGGCAAACACACCGTTTTTTTGAATCCGGCCATACCCCTGAGTCGAAAACCTCAGGCGGCCGAAGGGTGGGATCAATCAGGCGTTCGATCGGTATCCGCGGGGCTTAAACCGTTCTCCGCGACAGGAAGGAAATATCCAAGGCGGTTCAGCCGTTCCCGGACATCCTCGTAAATGGACAACAGCGTGGGGACAAACAAGAGAATCAGTACGGTGGCAAACGCCAGGCCGAACGCAATGGATGTTGCCATGGGGATCAGGAACTGCGCCTGGAGGGAGGTTTCGAACAGCAGCGGGGTCAGGCCGGCAATGGTGGTAAGCGAGGTCAGGAGCACGGCACGCAGGCGTTGACAGGCCGCTTCAACGAGCGCCTCCTGCATCGACATTCCCTCCTGGCGCAGTCGCTGGTAGAAGGTGACCAGGATAATGGAATCGTTAACCACGATACCCGAAAGCCCAAACAGTCCGAACAGGGACAGAATGGTCACGTTGAGATCCATCACCCAGTGTCCGAACAAGGCACCTGTGATGCCGAACGGGATGGCCGTCATCACTACCAGGGGCCAGCCGTAGGAGGCGAACACCCAGGCCAGCACCAGGTAGATAAGGATCAGGCCCAGCAGCACCCCCTTGCGCATGTCCGCAAGGGTCTCGCGCTGATCGGCCGAACGTCCCTCGAAAGAGTAGTTAATGCCGAAGCGGCCGGTCAACTCGCTGAGCGTGTCGGACTCCAGGGCATCAATGACCTGATCCACGCTGACCCTGACACTGTCCACATCGGCAGAGACCTCCACGGAAAGTCTGCCTTCCGCATGGCGCAGCACCTCGAACCCCCGCCGGGACTGCCAGCTGGCCACACTGGAGAGGGGAACCAGGTCACCGTCCGGCAAGCGGATGTTCAGGCGCTCGATAATGCCGATGCTGTCCCTTTCCTTCTCCGCCAGCTTTACCCGCACTTCCACCTCTTCCGGGCCATCCTGAAAGATCTGTACCAGGCGGCCGTCGAAGGCGGATCTCAGCTGTCTGCCCAGCTCTGCGACGGTGAGGCCCTCCGCCTCCCCTGCCGGTGTCAGGGAATAGATCAGCTGCTCCCTGCCGTAGGCCAGGTCGTCGGATACCTCTGTGACACCGTTTATGCCGTTCAATGACTCCGACAGGCTGATTGCAGCCTGCTTGAGCGTGCCGGCATCGGTGCCGGTCATACGCACCGTCAGGTCCCGACCGGGCGGTCCTGCGCGACGCGAAGTGACAGTGAAACTCTCTATTCCGGCCGGCAGTTCTATGCGCTCCCGCCAGGCCTGGGTAAACGCCTCGTTGCGCACAGTGCGTTCGTCCGAGGGCACCAGTTCCACCTTCAACGCCCCGAGTTGATCCCCCCGGGCAAAACTGCCCCCCGCATCCGCGGACGCAACCCGGGATCCCAGATGGGCGATGGCGACGTTGACCAATCGTCCCTGTCCCAACTCCCGCTCGGTCCGGTAAAGGGTCTCTTCCAGGTGTTCCACGAACTGCTGCATCCTGGCCCGTGGCGTACCCGCAACGAAAGCGACGTTGGCATGGATCATCTGGGCCTCGGGGGTGGGGAAGAAATTGAAGATCAGGCGTCCCCCCGCCAAAAGGCCAACCGTAACAATCAGGCATGCAAGGGCCGCGCTGATGGTGATGGCCCGGTATCTGATCGCATGCGTCACCAGTGGACGGAACAGCCTGTCCCGGAACCAGGCAAACCCCCTGTCCAGGCGAGCCCGCAACGAACGGGGTTCCACCTTGTGCATATGCAGGAAGGCGTGGCGCAGATGCCCGGGCAGCACCAGAAAACTCTCGATCAGGGATGCCAGGATCACGCTGACGATAACCAGCGGGATGGCAAACAGGATGTTGCCGATGATGCCCCCGACCAGCATCAGGGGCAGAAACGCCGATATGGTGGTGAGCGAAGAGGCCATGACCGGCGCCAGCATCCGTCGGGCACCCCCTTCCGCGGCAAGCAGGGAAGGCTCGCCCATCTGATAGTGAGCCAGCGCATCCTCCCCCACCACGATGGCATCGTCGACGATGATACCCAGGGCCATGATCAGGGCAAAAAGGCTGATCATGTTGATGCTGCCGCCGGCCAGCCAGAGGATAAACAAGGTGGCCATGAAAGAGATGGGTATGCCCACCGCCACCCAGAAGGCCACCCGCCCGGTGAGAAACAGGTAGAGGATCAGAATCACCAGGACCAGGCCACCGCCACCGTTCTTGAGCAGAAGCATGATGCGGTCACGGATCAGGTGCCAGGATTCGTCATACACCAGCAACTCGATGCCGGGCGACAGCAGGGGTCGTGTCTCCTCCAGCCAGCGATCCAGCATCTCCGCGGCCTTCAGGGAATCACCCCCTTCCGAGCGTTTCAGGGCCAGCTCCGCCGCCGGCTTGCCGGCTATGGTCAAGGTGACCTCTCCGTCCCTGGGCTGGCGCCTGATCTGGGCCATCGCACCCAGGTCGATGCGCACCTGGTCTTCGGTTACCACGGGCAGCCTGGCAAAGCCCGCCGCATCGCGGCGCTGATCCAGGCTGCGAAGCTCGCGCTGCCCTTCGGCGCGCCCTAGAATGCCCGCCGGTTGATCCCGGCTGAAGGCCTGCACCCGCTCCGCGATCTGGTCCAGGCTGATGCCCAGACGCTCCAGTGCCACAGGGTCTACCTGGATGGCGATCTCTTCTTCCGGCAGACCGCTGATATCCACCTTGTCGATACCCCGGTCCAACAGTTCGTCCTCGAATCGCCGCACCAGCCGGCGCAGTTCGGCGGGATCCCGCGGGCCGCTCACCAGCAGTCGGGCCACGGGTTCGTAGCGGGTGACGCTCACCACCTCGGGGGTCTCGGCATCACCCGGCAGGTTGCGGAACTCATCCACCAGCCGTCGGGTGTGGTCGAGGGCCAGCAGCGGATCAGTATCCTCCTGAAACTCCAGGCTGATGGAGGAGACACTCTGGGTGGAGGTGGAGGTGAGTTTGCGCAGGTTGTCCACGGTTCGCAGACGCTGCTCCAGGGGATTGGTGATGCCGTCCTCGATATCCTCTGCACTGGCCCCGGTCCAGGTTACGGATACGGTCACCAGGTCCAGGGCAAAATTGGGAAAAAACTGCACGTTCATGCGGTCCAGGCCCAGCAACCCGGCCAGCAGCATGATGATCATCAGCAGGTTGGCCGCAACCTTGTGGTGGGCGAAGATGCCCAGCAGATCGGTCTTGTGGCCTTTCATTCCCCTGCCACGGGCTTCGCACGCAGGCCGTCCACGGCATTGGGCAGATGGGTCATAACCAGAAGATCACCGGTCTTGAGTTCAGGGGCCCGCACCAGTTGCTTCTCTTTCCCGGACGGATCCGTGAAACTGCCCAGGGTTTCCACCCCGATACCCCGCATGCGTCCCTCCTCCAGTCTGTACACACGGTTTCCCCGGTACAAAGCAGAAAAGGGAACGGGCACGGCATCCGGCTGGGGCAAACGATGGATGTTGAACCGTATGACCTGCCCGGGACGCAGCCAATCGGGCCTGGATTCAAACCTGAAGAGCGCATCCACGCCGCTGGGGCTGGCTTCGCCGGCCAGACGCAGCAAATTCAGCTCGAGACGCCGCCCGCCGATCACCGCCTCGCCCGAGAGGGTTTGACCTGTCTTGCGGACCTGATCGAGTTCTTCCTGAAACGGCGTGGGGATGCGCGCGCGTACCTCCAGGGCACTGGGATCGTAAAGTGTCAGAAGAACCCTGTTCTTGTCGACCTGGTCCCCCTCGGCCACCTCCACTTCCGCCACGATGCCGTCGAAGGGGGCCAGAAGCCGGCTGCGCTCGAATTCCAGCTCCAGCTCCGTCACCCTGGCACGTGCTTTGGCCAGCCGGGCCTCCAGGGCCGAGAGTCTGGCGGGGTGATCGGCGATCGCCAGTTCTCGGCTGGTCAGCGACAACGCCTGGGTGGCCAGTGACTGCTCCGCCTCGTCCAGCGCCGAATCCGACCCCAGATCCTTCTTGCGCAGCCGCTGCGCCCGATCCACAGCCTGCCGGGACAGTTGGAGCAGCTTCTTTTCCTGTTTCAGGGCTGCCATGTCCGACTGCTGCCTGATCCCCTCGCTTCGAATCTGGGCATCAAGTTCCCGCACTTCAGCCCGCGCCTGATCCAGCCGGGGAAGAAAATCCCGCTCATCCAGCATGACCAGGGGTTGCCCGACCGAAACCCGTTCACCCTCCCTGACCATCACCTTGTCTATTCGCGAGGCCGCGGAGGCGGCCGCCTTGAAAGGATTCGGCGACTCCAGTCTGCCGTAAAGGGTCAACGCGGGTGTCAGGGTGCGGGGCTGCACTTCCATTACCTCGACACGCCAGACTCTCTCCTGAACCTGCGCCGCGGGCTGTTCAGGCTTGGTGGCCCTGAGAACGGCAAAGGCCCCGACACCCGCGGAGAGAATCAGGACCGGTACGAGAATTTTCAGGATCGGTTTCAACGGTGGTTCAATCTGTTGTTACGGCAGACCAGCCTGTTCGGACGTTCTGCAGCGGGCCGTGAAGCGGAAAAGCACGATCGTTCATTATGCCTGGGAAAACTGCTTGAAACGATCACCAATAGACCCTTCGGCCGGAATTGAGTTCACGCCGGCAACGAATCCGGCCCGTGGCCGTTTCGTTTCCCCTGTTCACCGTTCCGCTTAGCATGCTGCGTTCCATGGTGGTTAACCCGTCGCGACAATGATTCAACACCCGATAAACAGGGTCCTGGCCCCGGCACTCGAGCCCGGTGACCCCCTGCTCTCCTCCCCCGGGACCCGGCGGGGTTTCCCGCAGATGCTGGTACGGATTTGCTTCATGTGACTGATATAATTACCTGGGAATGAACATGGGAGTAACACAGTCGCTCATGACCTGTCTGGAGCGTAAACCAGGGGACAAGAGGCCTTCAGGAAACAGCCTGGAGCTCACTTCGTTTCATGGGGCGTAACCTGGATCACCTGGAACAGGCTTACAAGCCCTGATTACCCTATGAGCCCGGGTGACCGGCAAACCCGTCGAGGCCAAACAGTTCGAGCAGCTGGTTCATATCCCGGACTTCCGCATGGAAGGGGATTTCGTGGTCATCGGAATGGCCGGGGCGATTCATCCAGATAGCGGCAACCTCAGC
>JAHEHQ010000157.1 GCA_024644505.1 Gammaproteobacteria bacterium | reverse complement strand
CCTGCTGCACCAGGGCCACGAAACCGATATAGACCACCGCGATCAGGGACATGGTGATGATCAGCCAGTCCAAATAGTTACTGGCGTCCGGGGTAATCGGAAGACTGAAGCGCAGGAATCCGTAACCGCCGATCTTCAGCATGATGGCGGCCAGGATCACCGAACCACCGGTAGGCGCCTCCACGTGGGCATCGGGCAGCCAGGTGTGCACCGGCCACATGGGCACCTTGACCGCAAATGCCAGCAGAAAGGCGATAAAGATCAGGATCTGTTCGTTCAACCCGAGCTTGAGATCGTGGAATCCGAGGATATCGAAACTGCCGGACTGGAAATACATGTAGATGAGCGCGACCAGCATGAACACGGAGCCGAAAAACGTATAGAGAAAGAACTTGATGGTGGCGTAGACCCGGTTGGGTCCGCCCCAGACACCGATGATAAGAAACATCGGTATCAGCATCGCCTCCCAGAAGACGTAGAAAAGCATGGCGTCCAGTGCGGAAAAGACGCCGACCATCACCCCTTCCATGATAAGAAATGCCGCCATGTACTCGGAGGGTTTGTACTGAATCACCTCCCAGCCCGCGATGATGACGAACACCGTGATAAAGGTGGTGAGGATGATCAGGGGCATGGAGATGCCGTCGACCCCCAGGTAGTACTCGATGCCGAAGCGCTCGATCCACATGGCGCGTTCCACAAACTGCATCTGTGCCGTGGAAGTGTCGAAACTGGACCAGAGCGGCAGGCTCACGATAAAGGTCAGGATCGCTATGATCAGCGCTGTCCAGCGTGTGGCATTGGCGGCCTTGTTTCCGCTGGCCAACACCAGGGCACCGCCGATGATCGGCAACCAGATGGTCAGACTGAGAATGGGCAGGTCTGCAAACATGCGGGGATTCCTAAGCGATCACGAACCAGGTCAGCAATAACAGCAGACCCAATATCATGGCAATGGCGTAGTGATAAAGAAATCCGGTCTGGACGCTGCGAATGCGATCCGCAAAACGCCCGATGGCCCGGGCGGAACCGTTGATTATGACACTATCGATAATGAGTTGGTCTCCCCCCTTCCAGAAAAACCTGCCGATACCGCGGCTGCCGCCGGCGAACAGGAACTGGTAGAGCTCGTCGAACCAGTACTTCATCTCCAGGGTCCGATAGATCGGCTTCAGCCCATTCTTTATGGTATCGGCTATGGAAGGTTTGAACAGGTAGATCACCGCGGCCGTTACCAGCCCACCCAGTGCCAGATACAAAGGCACCCCGAAGAAACCGTGTGCAAGCATCCCGTTGGCATTGTGGACGGAGGCTTCCACGGCCGCCAGTGTGTCGTGCTGGGGCAGTACGAACAGCACGCCGTCGAACCAGTCACCGAACAACAGGGTATCCAGGGTGAGATAACCGATGAATACGGAAGGTATGGCCAGCAGCACCAGTGGCACGGTCACCACCTTGGGGGACTCGTGAAGGTGGGCCTTGGCATGTTCGTCCCTTGGACCTTCGCCGTGAAACACCAGGAAGAACATACGGAAGCTGTAGAGTGCGGTCACGAAGACACCGATCAGCACCATCGCATAGGCATAGCCCGAGCCTGCGATCTGGGAGTGATGAACCGCTTCGATGATGGCATCCTTGGAGAAAAATCCCGAGAACCCCGGAAAGCCGATCAATGCCAGGGACCCGACCAGTGAGGTCCAGTAGGTCCATGGCATGTACTTCTTGATTCCGCCCATGTTGCGGATATCCTGGTCATGGTGCATGCCGATGATCACCGAGCCGGCGGCCAGGAACAGCAGGGCCTTGAAGAAGGCGTGGGTCATGAGATGGAAAATGCCGGCCGCGTAGGCGGAAGCGCCCAAGGCCACCATCATGTAGCCCAGCTGTGACAGCGTCGAGTAAGCTACCACGCGCTTGATGTCGTTCTGCACGATGCCGATGAGCCCGGTGAAAATGGCGGTGGTGGCACCGATCACCAGGATAAAGCTCAGGGCCGTCTCGGAAAACTCATAGATGGGCGACATCCTCGCGACCATGAAAACACCCGCGGTCACCATGGTGGCCGCATGGATCAGGGCCGATATGGGCGTGGGGCCTTCCATGGAATCGGGCAGCCACACATGCAGCGGAACCTGGGCCGACTTGCCCATGGCGCCGATGAACAGCAATATGCCGATGACCGACATCAGGGACCAGGAAGTGTTTCCGAGAATCTGTACCTGGGTATCCGCCAGTCCCGGCACGGCTGCGAACACCTCGGCATAATCCAGGCTGTTGGTGTACATGGCAACCGCGGCGATGCCCAGAATGAAGCCGAAGTCGCCGACGCGGTTGACGAGAAACGCCTTGAGATTGGCAAAAATCGCCGTTGGCCTCACCGACCAGAATCCGATCAGCAGATAGGAAACCAGACCGACCGCCTCCCAACCGAAAAACAGCTGAAGGAAGTTGTTCGCCATAACCAGCATCAGCATGGCAAAGGTAAACAGGGAAATGTAGCTGAAGAAACGCTGATAGCTGTTGCGGCCCGCAAGGCTTTCCTTGGGCCAGTTATGTTCGTCGTCGGCCATGTAGCCGATGGTGTAGATATGGATACAGAAGGAGACGAAGGTGACCACGCTCATCATCAGCGCCGTCAGCTGGTCGACGAGAAAACCCACCTCCATACGCAGGCCGTCGCTGATCATCCAGGTATAGACGGCGCCGTTGAAGACCTCCCGGGAACCGGACATAAACCCGGACAGCACATACAGTGACAAAATTGCGGAGATGCCCACCCCGGAGCTGGTTACCCAGTGAGCCCCCTTGCGGCCGATCCGGTCGCCCCAGAAGCCGGCAATGACCGCACCGATCAGGGGTGCGAGTACGATGGCGATATAGAGATTTTCCATAACTTTCGTTCCGGCGCTAACCCTTCAGGGTATCCAGGTCCTGTACGTTGATGGTCAGCCTGTTCCTGAACAGCACGACCAGAATCGCCAACCCGATGGCCGCCTCCGCCGCCGCCACGGTCAGGATGAAGAACACGAACACCTGGCCCACCAGGTCGCCATGAAAATGCGAGAAGGCGATAAAGTTCATGTTCACGGCCAACAGCATCAATTCGATGCACATCAGCAGAATGATCACGTTCTTACGATTCAGAAAAATCCCGGCCAGGCTTATGGAAAACAGGATGGCACCAAGAATCAGGTAGTCGGAGAGTGCAATCATTGTTATCAGTCCTCGGTGTCCATATGCACCACCTGGATGCGGTCCGGCCCTTTTCTTATCCGTACCTGCTCCGACGGATTCTGGTACTTGGTGTCGGCGCGCTTGCGCATGGTCAGGCCTATGGCGGCGATGATCGCCACCAGCAGGATCACCGCGGCAATTTCGAACGGGTACATGTAGACGGTATAGAGCACATTGCCCAGGCTCGCCGTATTACTGTAGTCGGCCGGCATAGGCGGGGGCGGCGCGAACACGTCGAGACCGAAATTCCCCGGCCCCACCACAAGAAATATCTCCACGGCCATGACGGCGGCGACGAGCACCGCCACCGGCAGATAGTTGATGAAACCCGCCCGCAGGGTGGCCATGTCGATATCCAGCATCATCACCACGAACAGGAACAGCACCATCACCGCGCCGACGTACACGAGAACCAGCACGATGGCGAGAAACTCCGCTTCGGCCAGCAGCCAGATACCCGCACTGGTAAAAAAGGCCAGCACCAGAAACAGGGCCGAATGAACCGGGTTGCGGCGGGTTATCACCATCAGGGCGGATGCCACAAGGACGATGGCGAAGGTATAAAAGACAAACAGTTTGAATGTCATCGGTTAATCCACATCAGGTTCTCGGACGGTGTTTTCATCAGCGGTAGTTCGCCTGGGCCGCAATGTCAGCCGCCAGTTGCGCCTCGCATTTGTCGCCGATCTCCAGAAGCTTCTCTTTGGTCAACACCGCGTCCTGCCGGTTCTCAAAGGAGTATTCGTAGATCCGTGTCTCGACGATGGCATCGACCGGACAGGCCTCCTGGCAGTAGCCGCAGTAGATGCACTTGAACAGGTCGATGTCATAACGGGTGGTTCGCCGCGAACCGTCCGCCCGGGGTTCCGCCTCGATGGTGATGGCCAGGGCCGGACAGGTCGCCTCACACAGTTTACAGGCGATGCAGCGCTCCTCGCCGTTGGGGTAACGGCGCAGGGCATGCACCCCCCGGAAACGCGGCGACATCGGCGCCTTCTCCTCCGGGTACTGAACCGTGAATTTTTTGCGGAACAGATAGCGGCCGGTAATACTCAGCCCCTTCCAGAGTTCCAGCAGGAACAGGCTCTTGATGTAGTCGCGCAGTACGTTCATCGTTTAGTCCGCCTCAGTACCTTCAATCGAACCACCAGGGCATCTCCAGCACCACCATCAGGCCCACCACCACGATCCAGACGATGGTAATGGGAATGAACACCTTCCAACCCAGCCGCATGATCTGATCGTAGCGATACCGGGGAAAGGTGGCCCGCAGCCAAAGATAGAAAAACCCGACGAAGGCCACCTTCAAAACGAACCAGACAAAACCGGGAACCCAGTCGGTCATGGCGCCCAACAGCGGCCAGCCCGCAAACGGCGACAACCAGCCGCCCAGGAAAAACAGGGCGGTGAGCGCCGAGATCAGGATCATGTTGGCATACTCACCGAGGAAGAAGACCGCAAAGGCCATACCCGAGTATTCCACATGGAAGCCGGCGACGATCTCGGATTCACCCTCGGCCACATCAAAAGGTGCGCGGTTGGTCTCGGCCACACCGGAAATGAAGTAGATAACGAACAGGGGCAGCAGCGGCAGCCAGAACCAGTTGAACAATCCGCCCCCGCCCTGCTGCGCCCGGACGATATCGCCCAGGTTCATACTGCCCGCCGCCACCAGCACGCCCACCAGGGCAAACCCCATGGCGATCTCGTAGGAGACGATCTGGGCGGCGGAACGCATGGCACCCAGGAAGGCATATTTGGAGTTGGAGGCCCAGCCGGCGATAAGCACCCCGTAGACGCCCACCGAAGTCAGTGCGATCACGTAAAGCAGCGCGGCATTGATATCCGCGAGCACCAGGCCATCGGAAAAGGGGATGACCGCCCAGGCGGCAAGGGCCGGGCCCAGCGTCAGCATCGGCGCCAGGAGAAACAGGGTCTTGTTGGCACCCGTGGGGATGATGATCTCCTTGAACATCAGCTTGACGGCATCCGCGATAGGCTGCAGCCAGCCCTTGGGGCCGACCCGGTTGGGACCGATGCGCACCTGCATATAGCCGATGATCTTGCGTTCCGCGAAGGTGAAATAGGCGACACAGAGCATCAGCGGCGCGATGATCACCACGATCTTGATCAGAATCTGAACAATGACAAGATTCTCGCCGAGCCATTCCCAGAGGCTTAACATTGTCTCAATCACTTATGCCTTCTCCAGGGTCACTTCGCCAAAGGAACCGCCCAGGCCCTCGGTACCGGGCATTGCCGCGGGAATTCGCACGCATCCGTCTGGAACCGCTTCATCGATGACCAGCGGCAGGGTCGCACTGCCGGTTCCCTGTTTTGCGGTAACCTGTTCCCCCGCAGCCATCCCCGCCTGCGCCGCAGCATCGGAATTGATATAGATCGCCGCAACACCGGCATCCTTGGTTTGCTGCAGGGCCGCGGATCGGCGAACCAGGGGATCCACTGAGTAAGGGGACACATCGCCGATACGCACCAGGCCCATTGACGCGGATCTGACCTGCCAGTCACTGGGTGTATCCGTGCCATTGTCGGGTTTCACGTCCGACGCGGCCCGCGCCTCTTCGAGTATCTGATCGGAACTGACGTAATCGAACCCCGGGACATCCAACAGATTGCCCAGAACCCTCAGCACCTTCCACGCCGGCCGCGCCTCGCCCGCCGGCTTGACCGCACCGCCGAACGACTGCCAGATCCCTTCCGCATTGACGTAGGTCCCGGAGGTTTCCGCATAACCCGCCACGGGCAGGATGACATCCGCGGTATTTTCCAGGGACGGGCTGCGATAAAGGCTCAGGGCCACGACGCAGTCCGCCTCGTCCAGGGCCTTCCGGGTCAGGGAGGGATTTGCGAAATCCTTGTCCGGCTCCACACCCAACAGCAGATAGCCCTTGCGCGGCGCCTCCAGCATCGCCGAGGCATCCGCGCCCTTCCCCGGTATTGCCCCGACCAGTCTCGCGCCCAGACTGTTGGCCGCCTCGGGCAGATAACCGAGTACAGCACCTGTTTCCTTGGCTATGCGCGAGGCCAGGGACCGGATAAGCGAGTAG
>JAHEHQ010000156.1 GCA_024644505.1 Gammaproteobacteria bacterium | reverse complement strand
ACCGCCCTGGGCTGCAAGGCGGCGACGGTGGTTACCTGCCTCACGGTTCAGGACACTGTCGATGTCCGGCGTATTGCCCCGCTTTCCCCCGATCTGGTGGAAGCGCAGTTGCAAACACTGCTGAACGACATCAAGATCCGTGTCATCAAGATCGGTCTTCTCGGGGATGCCGCCGTCGCGGATACCTTGGCGGCTGTATTGAGAGGTCATCCGGAGATCCCGGTCATCCTGGATCCCGTGCTGGCCGCAGGGGGCGGTCGGGAACTTGCCGCCAGAGACCTGATCCGAAGCATTCGCGGGAACCTGCTGCCCCAGACCCACCTGATTACACCGAACGCCCCGGAAGCACGTCGACTCACGGATCGGTCGAGTCTGGAGGAATGCGCGATGGACCTGCTGCAATGCGGCTGCAAGGCCGTTCTCATCACGGGCACTCACGAACAGGAGCCGGAGGTGACCAATCTGCTCTATCGAAAAGACAGGAAGCCCTTACATTCAACCTGGGCCCGGCTTGAAGGCAGCTACCACGGATCCGGCTGCACCCTGGCATCGTCGATTGCCGCACTTCTGGCCAAAGGGCTCACCCTGGAACAGGCAGTGCTGAAGGGTCAGAAATATACCTGGAACACCCTTTCTTTCGCTACGGCGCCGGGAAAGGGGCAGTCACTGCCGGATCGCTTCTTTCGGTACAGGGAAAAACAGTGAACAAGGCGAGGGCATTGAAAGGCCTCTATGCCATTACCGACTCAGGACTCGCATCGGATGGCGGCATCGTTGCACAGGTGGAACTGGCACTGCGGGGTGGGGTCCGGGCGGTACAGTACCGGAACAAGCATCCGGACCATCGGCAGAGGGCCGAAGAGGCCGCCGCACTGCTGCGGCTGTGCCGGACTGCCGGAGTTCCCCTGATCATCAACGACGACGTGGCGTTGGCCGCAGCCATTCAGGCAGACGGAGTTCACCTGGGCAGGGACGATCCGGACCCCAGGGAGGCCAGGCGCATGCTCGGGCCCGGGGCAATCATCGGCATGTCCTGCTACAACCGGCTCGAACTGGCTTTCCAGGCACGGGCGGCGGATACCGATTATGTGGCATTCGGGCGTTTCTTTCCCTCGTCCATCAAGCCCCTGGCGGTCCAGGCTGACATCGATCTACTGGCACGTGCCAGGGCCGCATTGGAGCTGCCCATTGTTGCCATCGGGGGTATAACCCCTGAAAATGGCGGCCCACTGATCGCAGCCGGCGCCGATATGCTGGCCGTCATTCACGGCATCTTCGGCCAGGCGGATATCCTGCGGGCCTGCCAGGATTTCAACAAACTCTTCGAAAAGACAGAGGTTTCCGATCCATGACCAACTCCCAGGAACGATTCGGCCAGGCTTTGAAGCACATCCCCGGCGGCGTGAATTCGCCGGTCAGGGCGTTTAAAGGTGTAGGGGGTGAGCCGGTTTTCGTCGAACGGGCGGCCGGCCCCTTCATCTTCGACCCGGATGGCAATCAATATATCGACTATGTAGGTTCCTGGGGCCCCATGATCCTGGGCCATGCCCATCCCGAGGTCATCCGGGCTGTGGGCGAGGTGATCGGAAAGGGCCTTTCTTTCGGGGCGCCCACGGAACTCGAAACGGCAATGGCGGACAAGGTCTGTGAGCTGGTTCCGTCCATGGACCAGGTTCGTATGGTCAGTTCCGGCACCGAGGCCACAATGAGCGCCATCAGGCTTGCCCGCGGCTTTACCGGCAGGGACCGGATCGTGAAATTTGAAGGCTGCTACCACGGCCATTCCGATTCACTCCTGGTGAAGGCGGGCTCGGGGGCACTGACCCTGGGTGAACCCAGCTCGCCGGGCGTTCCCGCCTCCCTGGCGGAACACACGATAACCCTGAACTTCAACGATTCCGACCAGGTCAGACAGACCTTTGCGAAGATGGGGGAGCTGATTGCCTGCATCATCGTCGAACCGGTGGCGGGAAACATGAACTGCATACCTCCCCTTCCGGGATTTCTCGAAACCCTGAGAGAGGTCTGCGACCAGCACGGATCCCTGCTGATCTTCGATGAGGTCATGACCGGCTTTCGGGTCGCACTCGGGGGCGCCCAAGGTCTTTACGGCATCAGACCGGATCTCACCACGCTGGGCAAGGTGATCGGTGGCGGCATGCCCGTGGGGGCATTCGGCGGCAAAGGGGAAATCATGGAAAAGATCGCACCGCTGGGGCCTGTCTACCAGGCCGGCACCCTCTCCGGCAATCCCGTGGCCATGACAGCCGGGCTGACCACCCTTGAACTCATAAGCGAGCCCGGCTTTTTTGAGCGTCTCGGTAAAAAGACGGCCGGGCTGGTGGATGGCATCATGAAGCAGGCCGCCAATGCCAACATACCCCTGGCATCCAACCGGGTGGGGGGCATGTTCGGCCTCTTCTTCACCAATACTGCTGAAGTGACGAATTTCTCCCAGGCAACCGCCTGCAACCAGGACCGCTTCAAGGCCTTTTTCCATGCCATGCTGAGGCGCGGTGTTTACCTGGCGCCTTCGGCGTTCGAAGCGGGGTTTGTCTCGGCCAGCCATTCAGACAGGGAGATCGAGGCCACCATCCGGGCGGCAGGCGAGGCGTTTGGGGAGATTGCCTGAAACCAGGCTATTTAGTGTCTGTCCAGAAACACACGTTTGCCCGAAACCACGTCATCCCGGCATTCACCGGGATGACGGAAAGGGGATGGTCGGTTTGCTCCCGAAATCCGCTGACTCCCCGGGAACGTTGGTGCGAATTGTTTCGCACTTGGCCGAATAAATTCGGCCCTACGGCGTGAAATCGACGCAGGTAAGGGCAAGGGAAGTATTGGAAGGATAGTGATGACTGAATTCTTCCAGTATCTCCTCGAATGGGTGGCCCTCCACCCCTACTGGTCCGGTACCATTATATTCCTGGTAGCCATGGCCGAGTCTCTGGCCATCGTCGGGTTGATCGTTCCGGGCGTCGTCATCATGTTCGGTATCGGCGCACTGATAGCGGCGGGTTCCATCGAATTCTGGTCGGCCATGACCTGGGCCGTGGCGGGTGCCGTGGTCGGGGACGGACTGAGTTTCTGGCTGGGCCGGCATTTCCAGGATCGACTCATCGGCATCTGGCCCTTTAAACGCTATCCGGACACCCTGGCGCGGGGCGTGGCCTTCTTCGAGAAATACGGTGGCAAGAGTGTCGCCTTCGGCCGTTTTTTCGGGCCGGTTCGGGCGGTAATCCCCCTGGTGGCGGGTATGATGCGCATGTCCACCTGGCGTTTCCTGGTGGCAAATGTGCTATCGGCCCTGGCCTGGGCGCCCGCCTATCTGTTGCCCGGGATCGTATTCGGTGCTTCGCTGGAACTGGCCTCCGAGGTTGCGTTCCGGCTGGTGATCCTGATCTTGCTGATTGCTGTCACCATCTGGGTGGCTGCATGGCTGGTGCGCAGGGTATTTCTGCTGATTCAGCCCCATGCCACCGCGATGGTGCAGGCGGCATTCAGCTGGAGCCGTCTGCATCCCTGGGGCGACGAGGTCACGGCCGCCCTGTCTGACCCGAACCATCCCGAGGCCAAAGGGCTGTCCATACTCGCCAGCCTGTTGATACTGGCAACGGGTCTGTTTGCCCTGATACTGGGAGGGGTGCTGGGAGGCACCGGCCTGGCTGATCTGGATAACACGGTGCTGCAGGGATTACAGAGCCTGCGAACCCCCTGGGCGGATGGTTTCATGATCTCGGTGACCTGGCTTGCCGATATCCGGGTTGCCCTCGTACTCATCGTGGGCATCCTGATGTATCTGTTGTGGCGCGGGCATCGGCGCACCGCTTTGTACTGGCTCTCCGCGGTGGCCTTCTATCTGGTAGGTTCCGCTTTCCTGAAATGGTTGTTGAAGATACCCCGCCCGGAGGTTGTCGCCCTGCAGCCCCAGTCCTATTCATTTCCCAGCGGCCACACCCTGCTATCGGTGCTGCTCTACGGTTTCCTCGCGGTAATTATCGCACGGGCCATGCCGTTGCGCTGGCGCTGGGCCCCCTACAGCCTGGCAGGCAGCATTATTGCCGCGGTCGCCCTTTCACGTCTGTATCTTGGCGTACACTGGCTTTCGGATATCCTGGGCAGTATCACCCTAGGCCTGGTCTGGATTACAACCCTGAGCATCGCCTACCACCGTCACACCCAGGTGGAAACCCACTGGCGCAGCCTATCGCTGACCGCCCTTGTGCTGGTCTCGGGCGCTATGGTTGTGCAGGACGGCCTTTACAGGGACGTCGACCTGAAACGCTACGCCGTATCCAGGCCGGACAGCCGGATACCTGCATCCCAATGGATTGAAACAGGCTGGAAAACCCTGCCCCGAAAACGGTTTGACAGCCGGGGCATCAAGGATCACCCCCTGAACCTCCAGTACGCCGGGCCACTGGACCTGTTTCAGACGTTGATGGAACAGAAAGGCTGGCGGCCCGCACCCATGCTGGAGGCGGCAAATCTGCTGAAACTGCTCTCGCCCCGGCTAGAGCTGCAACAACTGCCGGTGCTGCCCCAGGTGCACGACGGCCAGCATGAGACAGTGACCCTGGAAAAACCGCTACCCGACGGACAGCGGCTTGTACTGCGACTCTGGCCGGCCAACATCCTGCTCACCCCCGGCGGCGAACCGCTCTGGATAGGTCAGGTTTCGCAGCAGCGACAGGTGCAACTGCTGAAAATGATCACCTTTGCCGCAACCTCTCACCAGTTCGAGACGGCCTTTCAGGAGCTGGTCCGGGACACAGAATCTTTCGAATCCCATCGGGTCACGACCGACGGCAGGGTTTTGTTACTCGCGTCAGATGCCCCGGATTCATCCCGGGCCGCCGGACCCTGACAATCAGGGCAGGGGCAGGTCCCCATGCCGCTCACCCCATCGGCCCACCAGCCGGTGTTCCACCGAGAGATGGTCCAGAACCCGGGCAACGACGAAATCCACCAGCTCCTCCACCTGTTTCGGCCGATGATAGAAACCGGGGCATGCGGGCATGACGAGAACGCCCAATCGGGAGAGCTTGAGCATATTCTCCAGGTGAATCGGCGACAGGGGCATCTCCCTGACCACCAGGATCAACTTGCGCTGCTCCTTGAGGGCAACGTCCGCCGCCCTTTCGATCAGGTTGTCGCTGGCACCGGCCGCGATGGCTGACAGGGTACCCGTCGAGCACGGACAAACCACCATGGCTTCCGGTGCGTTCGAGCCACTGGCGACCGGAGCGGTCCACTGATCCCGGCCGAACACCCGCAGCTGTCTGTTCTGGGCACCGTAGCGTTCACTCAGCATGGACTCCAGCGCGGAGGGCTGCGCCGGCAGGGACATATCGGATTCGATGCGGGCCACCACCTGTCCGGCACGCGACACCATCAGATATACCTGCCGCCCCGCCTCCAACAGGCACTCGAGCAGCCTGAAACCATAGGGGCTGCCGGAGGCGCCGGTAATGGCCAGGGCGATGGGTTTGGTGTTGCCGATCATGGTTGATACCGGTTTTCCAGGGCATCCAGCAGGCGTTGATGTATCCCGCCAAACCCACCGTTGCTCATGATCAACACCTGATCTCCCGCTTGCACGGTATCGACGACCCGTTGCACGATCTCTTCGACAGCCTCACAGACCACCAGTTTCTCTCCGAGCAACACGAACTCTTCCCGGGCATTCCATTCCAGACCGGGGGGGGAAAAGATCAGCACCCGGTCGGCTGTCTTCAGGGAGGCCGGCAACCGCTCTCCGTGAACACCCATGCGCATGGTATTGGATCTCGGCTCCAGGATGGCGATGATGCGCGATTCCGGAACCTGGGCGCGCAGGCCCTGCAGCGTGGTCTCGATGGCCGTGGGATGATGGGCAAAGTCATCGAAAACCCGGACCCCCCCCACCTCACCTATCAGCTCCATACGCCGTTTTGCGTTACGAAACCCGGAGAGGGCCTCAACGGCGGCCTTGGGAGGCACCCCGGCATGCCGTGCGGCCGCCACCGCCGCGAGGGCATTGTTCAGGTTGTGGGTCCCCGACAATTCCCAATGCACACTGCCGAAGTTGGTATCCTGATAAGCGACGTCGAAGCCTCGCCCGTCGGGGGACGCATTTTCGGCCCGCCAGTGGGCGCCGGGGCTGTCCGCGGAAAAACGCTCCAGGGTTGTCCAGCAGCCCATCTCCAGCACCTGTTCCAGCGGCTGATCCAACGCCGGGACCACAATGAGGCCGCTGCCGGGAACCGTTCTCACCAGGTGATGAAACTGACGCTGGATCATGCCCAGATCGTCGAAGATATCCGCATGGTCATATTCCAGATTATTGAGAATCAGGGTGCGCGGCCGGTAATG
>JAHEHQ010000004.1 GCA_024644505.1 Gammaproteobacteria bacterium | reverse complement strand
ATATAACAGTAGATGGCCGACCAACCAACCTTCGCGGAAAAAACGACTGCCCTGACGCTGCTTCAGTG
The DNA here is from genome assembly GCA_024644505.1 of Gammaproteobacteria bacterium. Taxonomy (GTDB): domain Bacteria; phylum Pseudomonadota; class Gammaproteobacteria; order Chromatiales; family Chromatiaceae; genus JAHEHQ01. The sequence goes on along the minus strand of JAHEHQ010000004.1, from coordinate 20,243 downwards.
ATCCCGGTCGATGCATCAACTCTTCCGGGCCGGACCGTCGACTATCGCGGAAATCGCTGCCCGAAAATATCGCGAAGAATGAAGAGCATATTCAAGTGAACAGGTCCTGACCTGATTTCACAGCAGTTGAAGGAGTCTTGACCAGGCCTCCTCAAGGTCCTCCAAAGCGGTGTGGAAATGGGGGGAGAACCGTATGCCGCCGCCCCTGGAGGCGCAGATGACGCCGGATTTCATCAACTCCCGGTAAAATGTCACCTGGTCTTTACCCTCGGCGCGGAAAGTGACTATCCCGGATCGCCTTTCAGCACGGGGGTCTGAAAGCAGGGTGAATGTTCCCGGTGATGCCCCGATCATTTGGATCATCCGATCGGTGTTCTCCAGGACACGCGAAAATATCCGATCGACTCCGATCTCCCGGATGAGAGCCAGGCTGGCCGCCAGAGCGTGGATTCCCAGCATGTTGGGTGTTCCGCATTCAAATCTCGTACCGCTGTCCGAGGGCGTCCATTCGTGCGTGTCATAGTTACCGGGATTGGCCACCATGCGCCAGCCGTACTGGTGGAGCTTCATGGCATTTCTGACGTCCCGCCGGGTGTAGAGCAGCGCAACCCCTTCCGGCCCCATCATCCATTTGTGGCCGTCCGCCGTGACGAAATCCGCACCGATCTTCTGGAGGTCGAAGGGGATGGCACCCAGACTTTGAATGGCATCCACACAGAACAGGATCTCCTCCCGCCGGCAGAATGACCCGATAGCCTCCAGGTTCATTCTTTGACCCCTGGCATACTGTACGGAGCTTACCGATATCAGGCGTGTCCGGTCGTCACAGGCGGCCAGAAGATCGGGCTCCGGGTCCGTGGAGCGGGCCATTTCCACGATACGTGCCTCAACCCCAAACTTGTCCAGGGATTCCCAAACAATGCGGTTCGAGGGAAATTCCTGATCGAACAGGACCACGTTGTCTCCCGGTTTCCAGTCAATGCCGTAGGCGACAACGGAAAGGGCCTCCGAAGTACTCTTCAGTATGCTGATATCATTGCTTGAAGGGGCGTTGACCAGCCAGGCCATCAGATTTCGTAGATCCTGTTCGGTCTCCATCCACCTTGGATAGTGCGCCGCACCGAACCTCGCGCTCTCTTCGGCAAAACGACGGACGGCATCGGCGGTTCTCAGCGGCCAGGGCGAGACCGCCGCATGATTCAGATAAACCAGGGAGCCATCGATATCAAAATACTTTTCATTCATAGCAGTGGATTAAAGGGAATGTTTTCTAAATGATCTCCATAGGATATTGATTTAACGCCAGAGGACGCAGAGGTTTATTATTTCTCTATCCTCTGCGTTACCCTGCGTCCTCTGCGGTAACATCTCTTTACAGGTTCTACCCAAGTGTATACGGATGCAACAAATCATTAAATCGGCCGTGCTGGTACCCCTGTACAGGGGAGGCGAGGGCGAGCTAAGGCTGATACTGATTCGCAGGAGCGACGGCCCGGTGCATGGCGGCCAGTTGGCCTTTCCCGGGGGAAAGCGGGAGCCGACCGACCGGTCACTGCTGGAGACCGCGCTGCGGGAGACCTGTGAGGAAACCGGTCTCCCGCGTAAGTCGATCAGGATCCTGAAACAGCTGCCGGAACAGATGACCCTTTCCACCAACTTCAGTATCGCCCCCTTTCTGGCATCCATCGTGCCGCCGGATAAATGGATTTGTGAGGCGGGGGAGGTCGAAGAGGTCCTGGATGTCCCCCTGGACAGGTTTTTGGCGCATAATGCCCATGGAGAGGAGGTGGTTAGATTGGATACCTGGCCCGAACCCCGGCTGATCCCGTTTTACAGGGTGGGCTCCTACAAGTTGTGGGGTGCGAGTTATCGTATTTTGCATCCACTGATTCCAGGTTTGCTGGCAGGGCAGTGGAAGATCTGAATTCCTGGAAAACAGGGGCGAAAAGGCAAGAGATTCCTTTACAAATGTCAATATTTTTTACAAGGTTGACTCAGTCCGCATTTTCGGGATTTATAACTACCTGAAACACAATGCTAAAGGGTGATTGGCGCGTTTTGTGCTTGGTATCATTGGCACAGAGCGTACTAGAAGTTGCAGGGCATCGCGGTAAAATCTGGTTGAAGATTGCAGTAGTGCCTGAAGTCAATTTCGTAGATTAACTAGAGGGAACCAGATGCGTGATGCTCATCTGAATTTGTATGGTGATCGCCGCCGGGCCAAGAGAGACAGTGCGACGCTGAAGGTTTATCTCTCCGGTGAACTCTGGTCCCACCGCGGTACCACCCGGGACATAAGCCGGCGCGGCGTCTTCGTGAAGACAGACTGGGAGGGTTATGTGCTCGGAACCCGGGTAGACCTGACCTTCGTACAGAAGAAACAGGCGCTGATCGAGCTTCGTCGTTACTCTGGGATCGTGGTCCGACAGGCCAATGGGGGAATGGCCCTGCAGTTTTGCTGGACACCCCACGCCGAACGCCTGGCAAACGGCACGAAGCCGAACTGAACCCGTTCGTTCACGAAACCGCCCCCTTCCAAACATTAAGGCGCAGATCAGTCCACGCGCCCTTCCTGCACGCCGTGGCAGGCCACCCTGCATCCTCCATCGACCGTGTGCAGCACCGGTTTTTCCACCTTGCAGCGATCGTCTGCATAGACGCAGCGGTTGTGAAAGAAACACCCAGCGGGGAGATTGATGGGGGTGGGCACCTCTCCGATCAGCTTGATATGCCCGGGCCTGCCCTGGGTCAATTTCGGGATGGCGCTGATCAGGGCCTTGGTATAGGGGTGCCTGGGTGTCTCGAACAGGGTTCGTGTCGGCGCCAGTTCGCACAGTGACCCCAGATACATGACCGCGACCCGGGTACCGAAGTGTTCCACCACCGACAGATCGTGGGTGATGAACATATAAGTCAGGGCCCGCTGCTCCATGGCATCCATCATCAGATTCAGCACCTGGGCCTGGATGGAGACATCGAGGGCGGAGATGGGCTCATCTGCAACGATGAACTCGGGATCCACCATGAGGGCCCGGGCGATGGAGATGCGCTGACGCTGCCCCCCCGAAAACTCATGGGGAAAACGGTCGCGCCAGGATGGGTCGACGCCCACGGAGTCCATGACATCCCGAACCTTGTCCTTAAGTTCACCATTTCCGATACCCGGGTTATGAAACCGCATCGGCTCCTCAAGTGTCTGCTTGACGGTCAGGCGGGGATTGAGGGAGGCATAGGGGTTCTGGAAAATCATCTGCATTTTGCGGCGATAGGGCAGAAGCCGCTCAGGGGGGAGGTTGTCGATGCGCTCTCCGTCATACTGGATGCTGCCCGCCGTGGGCTCCAGCAGCCCCATGACGACCCTGGCGACGGTTGACTTGCCGCAACCGCTCTCGCCCACCACACAGAGTGCCTCACCCCGTTTCACGTCCAGATCGACGCCGTTGATCGCCTTTACGCTCTCGCGTCTGCGGACCAGCCTGCCGCCTTCGAAATGCAGCTGCTCCAAAAATCCTTTGGTGAGGGGAAATGCCTTGCTGAGGCCCCTGATCTTTAACAGTTCCCCGGTGGCCTGAGAATAAGGTTCCGACATGTCGGTCATTTCTGCTGCTCCCGGCCGGCCACCCAGTGGCAGGCAACCCGAAACTCGCCATCAGTCACATAGCCGGGCTGTTCTGATCGACAAACATCCATGACATGCTCACAACGGGGATTAAAGGAGCAGCCCGTGGGAATGGCTGCCAGGGAAGGCATGACGCCGGGAATCTGGTTGAGCCGCATACCGGGGGCCGTTCGCTCCGGCAACGCATCGATCAGGCCGTGGGTGTAGGGATGCCTGGCATTCTCAACGATCCGACGGGTCGGACCCTCCTCGACCACCCGGCCCGCATACATCACGATGGTTCGCTGGGTGACCTGGGAGACAACGCCGAGGTCATGGGTGATCAGCATCAACGCCACGTCATTGTCTTCACAGAGGGACAGGAGCAGTTCCATGATCTCTGCCTGGATGGTTACATCCAGTGCCGTGGTGGGTTCATCGGCAATAATGACCGACGGGTCGGTCAACAGGGCAATGGCAATGACCACGCGCTGGCGCATGCCCCCGGAGAGCTCATGGGGGTATTGATCGATGCGGTCCTCGGGGGAGGGGATCTGCACCTGCCTGAGTTTTTCGATGGACCTTTCCCTGGCCTGTTCTCTGTTGAGATTCATGTGGGTCTGCAGGCACTCGATCATCTGGGTGCCGATGGTGAGCACCGGGTTCAGCGTCATCATGGGATCCTGGAAGATCATGTTGATCCGGTTGCCGCGGATGCTTCTGATCTGGCGGGCATTCATTTTTGCCAGGTCGGATCCCTCGAAGATGATTTCGCCGTTGGATATATAGCCGGGACGGCCGATCAGGTTCAGGATCGCAAATGCGGCGACGGACTTGCCCGCGCCGCTCTCCCCGACGATACCCAGACGTTCCCCTTTGTCGAGGGAGAAACTGACGTCCCGGAGCGCCGTCAGCTCGCCATGACGCATGGGAAATTTGACTTCGAGTCCTTTGACTTCCAGCAGTGCCATCTCAATTTTTATAAAGTTTGGGGTTGAGGACGTCACGCAGCCAGTCGCCCAGCAGATTGATGACGAGCACCAGGATCACCAGCACTATGGCGGGAAAGGCGGTGATCCACCAGGAACCGCTCAGGATATACTCGAAACCGCTGTTGATCAGGGAGCCGAGAGAGGGTTTGTTGACCGGCATGCCGAGGCCGAGGAAAGACAGTGCCGCCTCGCTCATGATGGCGTTCGCCACCTGCACCGTGGAGATCACCAGTATCGGGGAGAGGGTGTTCGGCAGAATGTGCCGCAGCATGATGCGCCGGGAACCCAGGCCGATCACCCGCACCGCGTCCACGTACTCCTTTTTCTTTTCTGCCAGCACCGATGCCCGCACGGTGCGCGCATACTGGGGCCACTCCGCAATACCGATTACCAGGATCAGCATGAAGATCGCCAGGTCGTTGTAGAGTTCCGTGCCGAAGGAGGCCTGAAATACAGCAAGAACCACGATCGCCACCATCAGGGTGGAAAACGAGAGTTGGATATCCGCCAGGCGCATCAGGAAGCTGTCGATGCGCCCACCGAAGTAGCCTGCGGCCAGCCCCAGAAGGATGCCGAGGACGGACTGGAGCAGCACCGCGAACAGGCCGATGGTGATGGAGATGCGTGTCCCGTAGAGCATGGTGCTGAGCATATCCCGGCCCTGGGCGTCGGTGCCCAGTGTGAAGCGGGGATCCCCTTCTTCCTGCCAGGAGGGGGGGATATCGGAATCCATGATGTCAATCCCTGCGGGATCGTAAGGATCGAAGGGTGCGATCAGCGGGGACGAAAAACTCAGCACCACCAGGAGCAACAGCACGGAGAAACTGGCCATGGCCACCTTGTCCCGGCCGAAGCTGTAGAGCAGGGTGGAATCCTTGAATAGGCGCCAGTATCGGGTCACGCCTGTCCCCCTGCCAGCCTGACGGTGGGATTGACCAAACCATAGATCAGGTCGACCAGGGTATTGGTGATGACAAATATCACGCCGACCACGATCAGGTAGGCGATGATCAGCGGGGTGTCGACGCGGTTCACCGCTTCGAGAAAGAGAAATCCCATACCCGGCCACTGAAAAACCGTCTCGGTGAGTATGGTGTAGGCGATCATGGTGCCGATCTGCACGCCACCGACGGTTATCACCGGCAGCAGTGTGTTTTTCAAAGCGTGGAGGAACCAGATGCGTGTTCTGCTCAAACCCTTTGCCCAGGCAAAACGTATGTAATCCTGCTCCAGCACCTCCATCATCTCCGAGCGGATCAGGCGTATGAACAGCGGCAGCATGATCGATGAGAGTGCGATAGACGGCAGGATCAGGTGGAGCAGCCCGTCCCGGGTCAAAAACCCGGTCTCCCAGAATCCGATCATTGTGGTTTCACCCCGGCCGAATGAGGGCAGCCAGCCGAGACCTATGGAGAAAAGATAGATCAGCATGATGGCAGTGAGAAACACGGGAATGGAGATACCGACGATACTCATGCCCATCATCAGCTTGGTGAACCAGCTGCGCGGATTGATGGCGCAATAGACACCGATGGGGATCGACAGGAACAGGATGATCAGGGTGGCCCCGATGACCAGTTCCATGGTTGCGGGAAACTTTTCCAGGATCACATCGAGCGCCGGCTTCTTGAAGAAGTAGGAATCCCCCAAATCACCCCGTACGGCCTTCTTGAGGAAACGCCAGTATTGCACCAGAAAGGGGTCGTTGAGCCCCATCTCGTCACGCAGGGCCTGGCGTTCGGCCTCGGAGACGGATTGCCCCACCATCTCACGCAGTGGGTCACCCAGGTTGTCCTGAATGGAAAAACTGATCAGGCTGATGACGAACATCACTACCAGCGCCTGACCGAAACGGCGGACGAGGAAGGCGATCATTTGGTCTTGATGGTTTTTCTGGAAAGCATCTGGGAAACCGAGGTCAATGTAGCCTGTGTTGGAACCTCCCCGTGTTCCCTTCCTCAACACAGGCTACGTTCATGAACACGTCCAATACGGTTTTCGTAGCCTGTGCTGAGTTTGGGAAATACGGATTGTCAATCCATAACCAGATCCCCGAGATAGGGAAAGTTCATGACGTTGACGACAGGTTCGATATTGATCCCCTTGCGGGCGGCCCATGCCAGGTTCTGCCAGTGCAGGGGCACGAAGGCTGCCTGATCGTGGAGCATCTGTTCCACCTGCTGCAACATGGCGGCACGCCTGGCCTCATCCGTTTCTCCCTGGCTGGCCAGGATCAGCGCATCGATCTCCTTGTTGCAGTAGTTGCCGCTGTTGTATTGCCCATACCCGGTTTCGGTATTCGGGCACATGGTCAGGAACTCGGTGAAGTTGGCGGAATCCTCCGTGTCTGAGTGCCAGCCGATCATCATGATATCGGCGGCCCGCTCATCGAACTTGGGCCAATACTGGGCCTTGGGCATGGTCTTGAGATCGACCTTGATGTTGATCCTGGAAAGCATGGAAGCAACTGCCTCGGCAATCTTGGCGTCATTCACGTAGCGGTTGTTGGGGGCCATCATGGTAACGGAGAAGCCCTTTTCGTATCCGGCTTCCTTCATCAATTGCTTGGCTTTGTTCAGGTCGTATCTGGGCTTCAGAGCCTCCACGTGTCCCGCATAGCCGACGGGGCTCTGCTGGGCGGCGGCAGTGGCAAAGCCCTTCATGATCTTTTTGACGATACCCTCGTTGTTGATGGCGTAAACGATGGCCTGGCGTACACGCGGATCCTTGAATTCGGAGCGGCGCTCCTGGTTCAACTGGAAAGTGATGATGCGGGTACCGCCCATCGAAACCAGATTGACGTTGGGATCCTTGCTGATGCGGGGAAGATCAGCGGGAGGAACGGGTGCAATGAAGTCCACGTCGCCGGAGAGCAGGGCGGCAACCCGGGTGGGAGACTCCTTGATGGGGGTCAGGACGATCTTGTCCACGTTGCCGGGGGATTTCTTATCCCAGTAGCCGCCGAAACGATCGAAATCGACCCGGACCCCTTGCTGACGCTCCGTGACAATATAGGGCCCGGTGCCGGAGGCGTGCGTCGAGGCATAGGTGTCGCCATGTTTCTTGAGCATCGCCTTGGGATTGCCCTTCTCATCGTTGCCCGAATAGAACTTGCTGTCCATGGGGAAGATATAGGTGGCCATGTGCAGCACCAGGGGGTAGGGGTCGTTGGTCACCAGGTCGATGGTGTGGTCGTCGACCTTTTTCATCTCCTTGAAAGGGGCAAACAGACCCTTGAAATCCGGGCTCTGTTTCAGTCGATCAAACGTCCAGAGCACGTCGTCTGCACTGAGCGCATTGCCGGAATGGAATTTTACGCCCTTTCTCAGATTGAAGCGGACCGTATGAGGATCCAGGCGCTTCCAGGACTCGGCCAGGCGGGGTTCGAAGCCCATCTTCTTGTCCCAGCGGACCAGAGGGTCGAATACCATGTGTGAGAACTGCAGCATGCCGCCGGACAGTTGTTCATGGGGATCCAGGGTCACGGGGTCTGCATCGTAGGCGAGCCTCAGGGTCTTGGCGCCCGCGGTCATGGTGATCGAGAGGCCCAATATGACAAAGGCCGCCAGAGTCAGGATTTTTTTCATGCGTCAATCGCTCCTCGTAGAATATATTGGCGAAATCACCCGGCGCGTTTTGATGTTCGGGAGGGTATTCCTTGTGTTCCCGATACGGCCGAATAACAGGGATCGAAAAAAAGCCCGGCAGACAGAACCGGAATAGGGCTGAAGTTTACGCCAGCGGGGGGCAAATGCAACTTTCGCCGTGCGGCCCGGCAGTTCACTGCCCCGGCACATTTGCGTATGATGTGGCCTATTCATAAGCATAAGAGAGCATTGGGGGAATCCTATGACGAACAGAATTTTATATGTGCTTGCCCTGTCGGCAGGACTGGCTGTCGGTCCGGCAGCCGCGGAAACGCCGGTCACGATCGGCATGATCACCACGCTGTCCACCAAGGCGGGCTATCTGGGTGAAGATATCCGTGACGGGTTTCAACTGGCCATCGACCAGGGAGGCGGAAAGCTGGGGGGGGTCCCCGTTGAGCTGGTGGTGGACGATGACGGACGCAAGCCCGAGAAGGGCAAGCAGATCGCCGAACGCTTCATAAAGCATGACAAGGTGAAAATCCTGACCGGCATCGTCTTTTCCAATGTGGCGATGGCCGTGGTACCCAAGGTGGTTCGGGAGGGGGTTTTCTACATCAGCCCCAACGCCGGGCCTTCCCGCCTGGCCGGTAAGGGCTGTGACGAAAACTACTTCAACGTGGCTTGGCAGAACGACAACCTGCATGAGGTCGTGGGCCAGTACGTGAACGACAAGGGATTCAAGAACGTCTATCTGCTGGCCCCCAACTATCCCGCGGGAAAGGACGCCCTGGCCGGATTCAAGCGCTTCTACAAGGGGAAGATTGCCGGGGAGGTCTATACCAAGCTGGGGCAGTCCGATTATGCGGCTGAACTGGCCACATTGCGGGCCGCCAAACCCGATGCCGTGTTTTTCTTTCTGCCAGGCGGGATGGGGATCAATTTTCTCAAGCAGTACGCCCAGGCCGGCCTGAACGAGACGATTCCGGTATTCGGTCCCGCCTTCTCCTTTGACGAACGCCTGCTCAAGGCGGTCGGTGGTGCCGCCGTCGGCGTTCGCAACGGCTCCCAGTGGAGCCATGACCTGGATAACCCGGCGAACAAGGCGTTCGTCGACGCCTTCCGCAAGGTTTATGACAGAACCCCCACCCTCTATGCCAGCCAGGGCTACGACGCTGCCCATCTCATCGGCAGTGCGCTTGCGGCGACCGGCGGCAGCCTGTCGGACATGGACGCCTTCCGGGCAGCACTGGAACGTGCTGATTTCGATTCTGTCCGGGGCAAGTTTCGGTTCGGCCCCAATCACCACCCGATACAGGATCTCTACATTCGCGAGGTGATAGAGACCCCCGAGGGCACCATCACAAACCGCATAGAAGCCAAGGTTTTTACCGACCATGCCGACGCCTATGCCTCTGAGTGCCAGATGTAAAAACCCATGAATGGGGGGCGGGAGACCGTTCCCCCATTTGCGCCATGTTGTTGATCCTCGAACAATTGATGAACGGGCTTCAGCTCGGTGTCATGCTGTTTCTCATGTCGGCCGGGCTCACCCTGGTGTTTGGGATCATGCAGGTGATCAACCTGGCCCACGGGTCCTTTTACATGGTGGGGGCCTACACGGCTGCCACGGTGACCCAGCTCACCGGAAGTTTTCTGCTGGGTCTTCTGGCCGCACTGCCCGCCGCAGCCGCTGTGGGGATGCTGGTGGAGGCCGTCGTACTGCGCAGGCTTTACAGCCGGGATCATCTGGATCAGGTGTTGGCCACCTTCGGCCTGATCCTCTTTTTTAATGAACTGACCCGCATGATCTGGGGGCGCCAACCCCTCTTCATGGATGTGCCTGACTGGCTCTCGGGGACCGTTGAGTTGTTTCCCGGCGCCCCTTATCCCAGCTACCGTCTGGCGGTGATCGGTATGGGAATCCTGGTGGCTGTTTTTCTTTACCTGTTGTTCACCCGAACCCGTCTTGGAATGCAGATCCGCGCCGGCGCAAGCAATCGGGAAATGATAGCGGCGCTGGGAGTGAATATCCGCTTTCTCTACACCCTGGTGTTCGGTCTGGGTGCCATGTTGGCCGGTCTGGCCGGCGTGATGGCGGGCCCCATCCTGGCCGTGGAGGCGGGAATGGGGGAGGAGATCCTCATTCTAACCTTCGTGGTTATTGTGATCGGCGGTATCGGATCCATCCGCGGTGCCTTGATCGCCGCACTGCTGGTGGGCATGGTGGATACCCTGGGCCGGGTTTTTCTGCCGGGGCTGTTCCGGCTGTTTCTCCCGGTTGCGGAGGCTGACGGTATCGGGGCCTCCCTGGCCTCCATGTCGGTCTACATTCTCATGGCTGCGATTCTGGTATGGCGCCCCCGGGGGCTTTTCCCCGCCCAGATCTGAATGTCCGCCACGTATCAGATCAGGAGAGGCGTATTGCTCGGCATGGGGTTGGTTGCCCTTGTGGCACTTCCCCCGGCGATGAACGCCCTTGGAGAGACCTACCTGGTATCTCTGTTCAGCCGAATCCTCATCTATGCCCTGGTGGCGGTCAGTCTGGACCTGATCCTGGGTTACGGCGGAATGGTGAGCCTCGGACATGCCGCATTTTTCGGTATCGGCGGCTATGTGGTCGGCATTCTGGCGTTTCACAGCTACGAGGCTGAACCCTTGTTTACCTGGCCGTTTATTTTCGAGGGCACGGAGAACGGCCTGCTGACTTTGCCCCTCGCCATGCTGGTATCCGCCTTTTTCGCCTTGATTATCGGGTTTTTCAGCCTGCGTACGACGGGTATGCATTTCATCATGATCACCCTTGCGTTCGCCCAGATGCTCTACTACTTCTCCGTTTCCCTGGAAGCGTACGGCGGCGACGATGGCCTGAGCCTTTATGCCCGCAACCAGCTGCCCGGAATAAACCTGGGTGATGACGACAGTTTCTACTATCTCTGTCTGGGTATCCTGGTGATCTATCTTTACGTCTCCCACAGGCTGGTCAATTCCAGGTTCGGGCGCGTCATCCAGGGGGTCAGGGAGAACGAGCGGCGCATGCAGGCGCTGGGTTTTGCCACCTATCGATACAAGCTGGTCTGTTTCACCATCGCGGGTGCGGGAGCAGGGCTGGCCGGGGCGTTGATCGCCAACCAGACAGAGTTCGTCAGCCCCGGGCTGATGCACTGGACCCGCTCCGGGGAAATCCTCGTCATGGTGCTGCTGGGCGGGATGGGTACACTGTTCGGCCCGGTGCTGGGTGCCATCGTACTGCTCTTGCTGGAGGAGGTATTGGCAATCTACACAGAGCACTGGATGGTGCTGCTGGGGCCGTTCCTGGTGGTGGTGGTGTTGTTTGCCAAGCGGGGTCTCTACGGTTTGCTGACGGGACGCAAGCCATGACTGAGCCGCTTCTCCAGGTAACAGGGTTGAACCGGTGCTTCGGTGCCATTCAGGCAAGCCGGGATCTCTCATTCGGCATTGTCGCCGGTGAGATTCACGCGCTCATCGGTCCCAACGGTGCGGGAAAAACCACCGCTATCAATCAACTCACCGGCGAAATCGAACCGGACTCGGGCAGTATCGTTTTCGACGGGCGGGACATCACGCGTCTTCCCGTGCACAAGCGTGCGCTGATGGGTCTGGCCCGGTCCTTTCAGATAACCGCCGTATTCGAGCATCTGACCATCGAGGAAAATCTCGCGCTTGCGGTGCAGGCGCACATGGGTCACAGCTATCGATTCTGGGCCAGGGCGGATCGGGATTTGAGATTGACACGCCCCACCCGTGACACCCTGCGGCTGGTGGGTCTGGAAGAACGCGCTTCAGCCCCCGCATCCAGCCTCTCCCATGGGGAAAAGCGCCAGCTGGAAGTGGGTATGGCACTGGCCGGGCAGCCAAAGCTGCTGTTGCTGGATGAACCCATGGCAGGTATGGGGCCGGGGGGAACGGTTGAACTGTCGAATCTGATCGGGGAATTGAAGGGAAGGATCACCATGTTGCTGGTCGAACATGATATGGATGTGGTTTTTTCCCTGGCCGACCGGATTACGGTGCTGGTCTATGGCGAGGCGGTCGCCACCGGGACGCCGGAGCAGATCCGTGCAAATCCCCTGGTTCGCCAGGCCTACCTCGGTGAGGAACATGACTGATGCTTGAACTCGAGGGGATTGAGGCTTGTTACGGAGCCAGCCAGGCCCTTTACGGCGTCCATTTTTCCATGCAGGCCGGTGAGGTGGTAACGCTGCTCGGTAGAAACGGCATGGGCAAGACCACGACCGTGCGGACCATCATGGGAATGACACCGGCAACGGCGGGAAGCATTGTATTCGAAGGCGAAGAGATTCAGCAGTTGCCCAGCCACGCCATTGCCCGGCTCGGTTTCGGGCTGGTTCCCGAGGGCCGTCAGATATTCCCGAACCTCACTCTCAGAGAGAACCTGTTGGTCACTGCAGCCAATCACTCAGGTTCTGACGACCCCTATACCCTGGATCGGGTCTTGAGTATCTTCCCGAGGCTGGAAGATCGTATGGACAATCTGGGAAATCAGCTGTCCGGCGGCGAACAGCAGATGCTGGCCATCGCGCGGGCCCTCATGACGAATCCGAAGGTGCTGATCCTGGACGAGGCCACCGAAGGCCTGGCACCCCTGATAAGAGAAGAGATCTGGCACGGCCTGAAACTGCTCAAATCCAGGAGTGAGTCCATATTGATCATCGACAAGAACCTGGATGCCCTCATGAAGATCGCGGACCGGCACAACGTCATGGAGAAGGGCAGGGTGGTGTGGTCCGGGACCAGCGGGGAACTGGCGGACAACGCGCATCTCAAGAGCCGTTACCTTGGCGTTTGATCCGACTGCCAACTGCCAAGTGCCAACTGCGTTGAGCAAGCGAAACGCGGGAATTATCCTCAACCCATCCTTGAAAACCGAGTCCTGTAAAAATCAATGATTTTAAATGATCCAACCGCTTACCAGACAGCAACCGAACTGGAAATCATCTCAGCTCTTTTAGACTTGCACAACGCGAGTATCCTGGAACTCGGTTGCGGCGATGCGCAAATGACCCGTCAGCTGGCGGATAAGCTCGCACCCGCTCACATTACCGCCACAGAGGTAGACCGCATTCAGTTCGAGAAAAATCTGGGTATGGAAGATCAGCCAAATATCAGCTTCCGTTTCGGCGGTGCCGAGTCGATCGATGATCCTGATGACACCTACGACCTGGTGTTCATGTTCAAATCCCTGCACCATGTCCCGGATGATCTCATGACCCGATCTTTGTGCGAGATTCATCGGGTCCTAAAACCCGGCGGCTTCGCCTATTTCTCGGAGCCGGTGTATTGGGGCGAATTCAATGAAGTGATGCGCCTGGTCCACGACGAGAAGCTGGTACGAGAGGCGGCATTCGAATCGCTGAAAGAAGCGGTTGACTCGGGATTGTTTGAGCTGAAAGCCGAGGTCTTTTTCCAGGTGCCCGGTACCTACGAGACCTGGGAGGTCTTTGAAGACCGCTTTCTCAAGATAACCCACACGAAACTCGATATCGATGCCGCACGATATGATCAGATCAAACAGGCCTTTCTCACACACATGACACCCACGGGTGCCCATTTGCTGAAACCCCACCGGGTGGACTTACTGCGCAAACGGGCATAAATGGAACCTAAAAGTCGTCTTGACGGGCTGGCGATCTCGGCTTTGTTGATTCTGTGCGTAAGCTGGGGTGGACAACAGGTTGCCATCAAGCTCGCGGCAGCCGATATATCACCCGTGATGCAGTCCGCCCTTCGGTCAATCGGGGCCACCGTTCTCGTCGGGCTCTGGGTGGTATTGCGCAAAAAACCCCTGTTTGTATCAGACGGAACCCTGTGGTGGGGCATCGCCGCGGGCCTGCTGTTCGCTTTTGAATTCATGCTGATCTATTGGGGGCTCGAGTTTACCCACGCGTCCCGCGCCGTTATCTTCCTCTATCTTTCCCCTTTTGTGGTGGCGATCGGGATGCAACTGTTCGTGCCCGGAGAAAAACTGGGAACCATTCAGTTCCTGGGCCTGGCTTTTTCATTTCTCGGGATCCTGGTTGCCTTTGGGGAATCCTTTACGTTTCCCTCGCAACAGATGTTGATCGGTGATTCCATGCTGGTCGCCGCGGCCATTCTCTGGGGTGCGACAACGGTCCTCATCAAGTCAAGCCCACTCGCGCGGATTGCCCCGAGCAGAACTCTGCTGTATCAACTCTCGGTATCTGCCGTTGTCCTGCCGCTGGGTTCGTTGGCACTTAACGAGCCTGGAATCGTCAAACTGACGTTCGTTGCTGCAGCAAGCCTTCTGTATCAAACCGTTTGGATCGCTTCGATAACTTACCTGGCCTGGTTCTGGCTGATCCGGCATTATCCGGCAGCCAGACTCGCCTCATTCAGCTTTCTCGCTCCACTCTTTGGTGTGTTGGCGGGATGGTGGATTCTCGATGAGCCTCTGACAGCCGGCCTGCTGCTGGCGATGCTATTGGTAGCAGCAGGCATATATCTGGTTAATCGCCACGAGACGTAGGGTCGAATTCATTCGACCGATACTGACCGGCTGATGTCCGAATGAATTCGGCCCTACAAAGGTAATCTTCATGGGAGGAACCAACAATTACCATTCGCGATTTTGCCAGACAGGTATAACATACTCGGGCAGGGGTGCCAGTCTTCCCAACTCCCGATTGGATTTCGGGCTGTGAAAATCTGATCCTGTGGAAGCTTGTAAACCATACTTCCGCGCGATACCGGCGAATCGCTCGATCTGGTCCGGTTTCTGGTTTGAACAGACGACCTCGATACCGATGCCGCCGGACTCGACAAAGTCTTCCAGTAACTGATCGAGCTGGTTTTCATCTATCCTGTACCGCCCGGGATGCGCCACGACCGCTGCTCCCCCGGCACCGGTTATCCAGTCGATGGTTTCAGGCAACGTGGCCCACTGCATGGGAACGTGTCCCGGGGTGCCGGCGTTGAGGAACCGTTTGAATGCCTCATCCACAGAATCAACCTTGCCGACTTCCACCAGGTAGCGGGCAAAGTGGGTACGGCTGAGAATATCCGTGGTCTGATAACGTCTGGCGCCTTCCAATGCCGAGCGAATGCCGGCCTTTTCCAACCGCATGGCCATCTGTTCTGCCCTATCGTCACGTCTGTCCCTGAGACTCTCCAGACCCAGAATCAGGTCGCTGTCCGATTCGTCTATGCCGAGGCCGACGACGTGAATCAGATGTCCCCGCCAGCTGACCGATATCTCGACGCCTGCGATGAGTCGAATCCCCTCGGTAGCCGCCTCTCTGGCTTCGGCAATACCGCCGATCGTATCGTGGTCTGTCAGCGCCAGTGTATCCACCCCGTGCCCTTTCGCCCGCTCTATCAGGGCCGAGGGTGCAAGGACCCCGTCGGAAGCCGTTGAATGGGTGTGCAGATCGTAGACTCTCATATCCAGGACGGGGCAAGGGCTCAGGTGATCTTTTGACGAACCATCGCCGACACGTACTCACTGATAACGACCACGCCGAAGATGGCCAGCAGCATCAGCGAGACCTCATCCCAGGCGAACTGATTGATGGAGGCATACAACTGGATGCCGATACCCCCGGCACCAACGAAACCCAGGACCGTCGATTCCCTGATGTTGATATCCCAGCGATAGATGGTTGTGCCGTATATCACCGGTAACACCTGCGGCAGCACGCCGACCAGTAAAACCTTGAGCCGGGATGCCCCGGTGGATGCGATGGCCTCCACCGGACCCTCATCAATCTCCTCGATGGCCTCCGCAATGAGCTTGCCCATGAAACCGATGGACCTGAAAGCCACCGCCCAGATCCCGGCCACCGGCCCGGGCCCGAAGATAGCCACGAACAGCAGCGCCCAGACCACGGTGTTGACGGACCGGGAGGCCACCAGGATGAAACGTCCGATAAACCAGGTCAACCGGTTGGGTGTGGTGTTGCGCGCCGCCAGGAATGCGATGGGAAAGGCGATGAAAAAGGTGACGATGGTTCCCAGTGTAGCGATATGGATGGTTTCGATCAGCGGCCGGGCAATGACGTCGAAATAGCTCCAGTCCGGCGGAATCATGCGCACCGCGAGATCGGCGGCCTGGACGTGGGCATCGAGGAAGTAGAACCAGGGGATGTCGAGATGGCGAACCGACCATACGGCGACGAAGACCGCCCCCAGAAACCATACATAGCGAACCAGGGTCTGCCGGGGCGTGAACCGCCGCCAGATATCGGGATAGCCGGCCTCTGCGGTTCCGTCCGTCATCGCAGCCGGCCCCTGACCCAGTTGCTGAAGAACTCACCGAGAAACACCAGGCCTATGATGGTTAAGAGAATGGCGAGACTGAAATCATAGTCATAACGGGAGAAGGTTGCGGACAACGTCTGCCCGATGCCGCCCGCGCCCACGATGCCCACCACGGTGGAGTGACGGATATTGGCATCCAGCCGGTAGATGGAGACCCCGAGATAGCGGGGCAGTATCTGGGGCATGACCCCGTAGATCAGCACCTTGGGAAAGCTGGCGCCGGTTGCGCGGATCGCCTCCATCTGCTGGCTGCCCATGTTCTCGATGTCTTCTGCGAGCATCTTGCCGATAAAACTGACGGACGCGACCACCAGCGTCAGTACACCCGCCAGGGGTCCGAAGCCGAAGATCTTCACGAACAGGATGGCGATGATCACCTCGTGAAAGGTGCGCGTCAGCACCAGGATGCCCCGGGCGGCCAAATATATGGGACGTGGGGCGATGTTTGAGGCCGCGCACAGACCGACCGGTATCGCCAGGATCATGCCGATGAAACTGGCGGCCAGGGCCATCTCGACGCTTTCGGTCACCCCGCGCACCAGCAGGCTCCAGCGGCTGAAGTCCGGTGGGAACATGCGGCTGAAAATGCGGCCGGCGCGTTCCGCCCCCTGGGACGTCCTTGACCAGTCGATCTCCAGGGAACCCAGAGACCAGGCCAGATACATGACCGCCAGCACCAGCAGGCCGTGGCGGAGCAGCGGGTTTTCGATCATTGCCGGCGGTCGCCAGCGCAGTTGTTGTGCCGGAATATTCAAACGGCTGCCGCCTGTTCAGGTGAATCCGCGTTTTCCTGTTCCGCAGGGCTGCCCGCTTTGGCTTCGGGTTTCCAGTCCTCCTCGCCGTAGATGAGGGTGAGCGCGTCTTCCGTGAGTTCATCCGGGGTGCCGTCGAAAATGAGTTTGCCGTCCTGCATGCCGAGCACCCTGTCGGCAAAGTTTTTCGCCAGGGGTACGTCGTGAATGTTCAACAGGGTCGGCGTGCTCAGTTCGTGGGCCAGTTCCACCAGGATGCGCATCACCTGCCGGGAAGTCTTCGGGTCGAGGCTCGCCGTCGGTTCGTCGACCAGCAACAGGTCCGGCTTCTGCATCAGTGCACGGGCTATACCCACCCGCTGACGCTGACCGCCGGACAGGGCGTCGGCCCGTTGATCCTGGAAACCCGAAAGACCGACACGATCGAGCAGTTTGAATGCATTGGAGATATCTTCTGGCGGATAGTTGCGGCGCCATGCCTGCCAGAACGAGACGTAACCCAGCCGGCCCGAAAGCACGTTTTCCATCACGGTAAGGCGTTCCACCAGGTTGTATTCCTGAAAAATCATCCCCATGCGGCGACGTGCCTTTCTCAGTCCGGCCGAATTGAGGTTGGTGACGTTTTCCCCGTTGAGTATTGCGCTGCCCGCTGTGGGTTCCACCAGGCGGTTGATGCATCGGATAAGGGTGCTTTTACCCGCCCCGGAGGGGCCTATGATGGCCACCACCTGAGGTTCGGCCACTTCGAAGCTGACGTTGTCCAGGGCGGCGACACCCGCCGTATACGACTTTGACAAGGCCTCTATTTTCAGCATGCAGAATCCTTTTTATGGAAAAAAGCCGTCCCTTAAGGGACGGCGCCAGGTTACCGATGATGATTGTTATTTCTTCTTTTTGACCTTGAGGGCCTGCAGTGCCTCTTCGCTGTAAAGGGTTCCATTCACTTCCTGAATGGTGCGAATATCGGTCCAGTGTTCCTTGAACGTGATGGGGATGAAGCGGTCGGACTTGCTTCCGAATTCCTTGTCCAGGCCTGTGCCTTTCCAGTCAAAGGTCAGGAATGCGTCGCGGATCTTGTCCTGCAGCTCCGGCTTCAGGTTGTAGACGACGCCATAGGAGGTGGTTGGGAAGAGCTTGGATTCCCAGATAACACGCAGGTCACCCCTGTCGACAACACCCTTTTCAACCATCCGGTCCAGAACGCTCGAGGCCACGGGGGCCGCCTCGTAGTCCTTGTTTGCCACGCCCATGATCGAGTTGTCGTGCTTGCCCGAGTATTTCACCTCGTAATCCACGTCCGGCACCACACCCTGGGACTTGAACAGGGCGCGGGGTGCCTGATTGCCGGAGTTGGAAGAAGGTGTGACATGGGCGACATTGCGGCCCTTGAGGTCAGATACCTTTTTGATGTCCGTATCCTTGTGGGTTATCAACTGAAGCTTGTAGCCAAACCGGCCGTCTTCCTTGCCCATAATGGCAAAGGGCACGTAGCCGGCGAGATTGACCGCGAATACCGTCGGGCCGGTGGAGATGCCCGCGATATGCAGGCGACCGGAACGCATGGCCTCTACCTGGGAGGCGTAGGAATCGGCTCCATACCACTTTACGCGCTTGCCGGTCTTTTTCTCCAGATAGTCCATGAACTCGGTGAATACGTTTTCGTAGACGGATGGATCCTCAACGGGAGTATAAGAAAAGATCAGGGTATCGGGGTCCAGCCATTGGGCGGGGTCTGTTGGTGTATCCGCCACCAGATCTCCATTGTCGTCACAGTAGCGCGCGTCCAGGTTGCCCCGGTTCATGCATTCGGCGGAAGCGGCAGCACTGCAGGTCAAAGCGAGAGCAAGCACGCTTATCCCATTAATTAAACTGTTTTTCGTGAAGCACAAGGTTTTATTATTTCTCATAATCCTCATCTCTCCGGTTGGTGTGTTATCGGAATCAATCTTATACGGCCAGACCATTGGTGCAATGAAGCTACACCAGTTCGCAACGGGATGCTACCGTATTCCCGGACAGCAGGCTTTTATCGTACCTCTGGGAGTGCTGCCGCCTGTTCGGAAAAACCCATACCGGCTCTGCCTTCGGTAACAAAGGCGGGTTGCTGAACCGTAAGGTCCTAAACTCCCTTACAATTGCAGTCACCGCGCAGTAAACAAAAGAGTCGAATATGGGGGCATCATCCGGTGAATACCCCAAAAACAATGTTTTCTTTGCCGCGATCCAGATCGACGTTAAATAACAATCAGCGGTCTTGTAACCCTAGTAAATAATTATAGTTTCAGCAATCTCAGGCTGTCGAGATAACCAGGCATATTCACTTCGACACGCTTTAGCGATTGCGATTCATCTATTCCGGACTATTCCGTACTCAATATAATAGGTGGCTGTCAGGGGCTTGTGAGCTGGCTCGATGCTCCAGTAGTCAATCTGCCGTTCTCCCTTTCTATTTCTTGAGCCTTCTAACGATTAAGTTCAGCTGCATGTCACTGCAACGCCTTGTTGGATGTCTATGGTATGTGCATAATAATGCGCACACTAAATGCGTATAACGAGGATTTCAACATGGCGCAAGTTTTTGATTCAAAGGCAGTCAAGAAACCAACGAATCTTAGTGTTAATAGTGACTTACTTTCTAGAGCTCGGAAAATGAAAATCAATCTATCTGCTACTCTGGAAAAGGCATTGGTTACCGAGATTAGAAATGCTGAGAAAGAAAAGTGGTTGAAGAGGAACAAAAACGCTATGGAGGCTCTAAATCACCTTGCGGATCAAAAAGGTTTGTTCTCGGATAGTTTTCGAGAGCTGTAATGGCGCAGTTTACTCTCTATAAGAATAGGAGTAAGAGATCGAAACATGCTTATCCATATTTTGTAGATGTACAGAACGCTCTATTTTCAGATTTGAATTCGAGGCTGGTAATTCCTTTGGCCAATCACGAATCATTGAACAAAATCGAAGTTGAAAGGCTTTGTCCGGTCATATCTATCCATGG
>JAHEHQ010000155.1 GCA_024644505.1 Gammaproteobacteria bacterium | reverse complement strand
TGTACAGGAAGTACAGTATGCCGCGGGCGCATGGATGCGCAGGAGCGGCGAATGTACGGCAGGTACACTGCGCTCAGTGCGCCTTGTCCTGTGAAAAAATGGCCTCCGTCGATGGATATCCGCATAGTGTTAACAGGCCCTAAACCAGAGTCACCCGCGTATCACCCGAAACCTTATCTATCTCAAACAGTACCTCACAGTATTCAGTCTGCTCGCAGACGGTTGTCGGATCGTCGGCACAGCAGCTTCCCGCAATAATGCCAGAATAGAAAATACCGGTCTTAACGAGGATCTTATCCCGCATATTCTGGGTGCTGATGATCAGGGGAGTGAATGCTTCACCACTGACATGGCTGCTTTGAGCCAACCCCTGCTGCAGTGGCAGTGAGGCCGCGTCCAGCGCCTGAATCTCTGCCTTGAACCTGCTTTCGAACCCGGGAGAACCCCAAGCCTGCAAAGCGTTGATCAGATTGATCATCTCATTCACCGGTTAGTCGCCTCCAACACCTTGGACCGCCTCCTCCACCTGGCTGGCCCGGGTGACCAGCCAGGCCGCGGTGGGCAACATGACACAGGCCATTGCCGTCGGCAGCATCCAGCCCCGGGCAACGAAAAATATCACGTAAATCAGACTTGCGGCCATGGTCGCCAATGCCAGGGCCTTGGCACGGACAGGAACCACACGATGGTCACGCCAGGCCCGCAGGCCCGGACCCAGCCGGGGGTGGTTGTACAGCCAGTCATGGAAACGCTTCGAACTTCTGGCGAAGGCCCACAGTGCAACCAGAAGGAAAGGCGTGGTCGGAAGCCCCGGGAGGATCACACCCAGGAATCCCAGGCATACATTCAGCCAGCCGAAAACGATCAGCACCGGCCTGAGCAGTGGATTGACGTTGTGCTGGTCCGTCGATTTCGTAATACGACTCATGGTCTGGGTGATACACGGCCGATGGTGTCGAGAAAGGGATACACCTTTTGCAATAGGCAGTCAATCTAAATCAGTTGTGTCAAGGCGGGTGCGCTGATTGCTTCTATTAAGCCGAATTGCAGCATGCTAAAGAGCAAAATTTGAACCGCAGAGTCACAGAGACGCAGAGGTTTTTATGATTCCACTCTGCGCCTCTGTGACTCTGCGGTTAATCTTGTTCCACAAACTCCAGGGCATTGCTGTCCGGGTCGCGGCAGAACAGGGCCTTTCGCCCTGAACGACTGACGCTGTAATGCACACCGGCCCTGGTCAGGCGTTCTATGATCTGCCCCAGATCCGGCACCGCCAGAGCGATGTGTCTGTCCCGCCCCCCATGTTCAGGGCGTCCCTCCAGGGGGTCAGGATTAGGCAGTTCCAGTAAATGGATCTGCTGATTCCCGGCCTGCAGCCAGGCCCCGGGGTATCCCAGGTCCGGGCGTTTCGAGTCCACGGAAAGGCCCAACAAATCCCGGTAGAAATTCAGAGATATCTCTGTATCCCTGACCAGAAGACTGGCATGGTGAACCCCGGTTATACGGGTCATCTGTGATCCTTGATCATGCGTCCTTGTACTTCTCGTCCTCCGCCTGCTGTTGCCGGGCAATCTCGGCCTGGCGTCTCGCATCCCAGACCTCCTGGCGCTCTTCGACACGCTTCTCCCATGCACCATCCTTCTCGGGAATCGTACGTTCGCCGAAAAAGGCCTGCTTCATCAGGCGGACACCGAACTGCATCAGGGAGTTATCCTCCTTCTCCAGCACCTCGTAAGTGGAATCCTCCAGGTCGTAGGTCTTTTTGAAATTATCACTGAGCACGAACCGCCGCAGCCGTTCCATGTCGAACGAGCACATGAAGAACATCTGCAGCGTCGCCTCCGGAGGCCTGCCCACGGTGGGCCCCATGGAGCGCCGCTTCAACATCAGCTGCATCCACTCGCGGTTCATCTCGTCATACTGCCTGGTCTCCTGTTCCTTGAGGTAGTCGGCGATTGGCAGAACCCGATCCTCCTCATGGCCCTTGCAATGCTCTTCCTTCACCATAAAGTAGTGGGTTTCATCGGTCTTTGAGCCGCTGGCCAGCATCGACATGTGGCCCAGGGGATAATAGCGACAGGCCGTCGGCCGGTCCTTGTAGACGCTGCAGCCCTCTTCGGTCATAAACAGGCAGACCCCTTCGTCCGTGGTTTTCAGTTTCGCGCCGGGCAGCCCTTCCTTGTCCATCTGAAAGGGCACCGTATGGTCTTTGAGAAACTCGGTGGAACTCTTACCCAGATGATCCTTCAGGCGGATAACATCATAGGGGGTGAGGGTGATATCCGCTTTCTTACAACAGGCATTGAAACAGGAAATCCCCTTGTGGCAACGAAACTGGATCTTTGAACCCAGATCGAGCATCTGGGGTTGCATGTCGCTTTTGAAGGGAAGGTCGAATTTTTCACTCATGAGCGGTCTCCGTAGAACACCGGTCGGAAAGACTTGGTTGATGGAAATTATAAACCAACGAGGGTTGCGTAAAGCCTGTATGAAAGTAAGGCAATAGCATCTTTTTAACCCATATATCAAAAAAAGCCCGGGCACCTCACGGCACCCGGGCCTCAATCAAGCCTACAGGCTTAGGCTGTTACTTGAACAGCTTGGACTTGTCCACCAGATCGACATGGGCACGCTTGAAGCATGTCCAGCTCTTGTTTTCCTTGTCGTAGATGGAGTTAACGAAGACATGCCAGTTCTCCTCGTCGACAAAATTCTTGTCGGCGCGGTAGTAGAAGCCCGGGTAACGGGACTCCTGACGGAACTGGATATGCTTCATGTGGGCCTCAGCGGTGAGGATGCGGTGATAGTTCTCCCAAGCACGCAGCAGTTCGTGGAGGTCCTTGGCACGCATCTTCTGCGCATCTTCCTTCAGCATCTCAAGCTTCTGCTCGGCCAGATCGAGCATGTGCTCGTTGGTGGTGTAGTAGGTGGCCACACCGGCAACGTACTCGTCCATGATCTTCTGGAGGCGGAACTGCAGCATCCGCGGGGTGATGTAGTTGGGGTTCACATCGATCGCGGTGGAGTAGTCCTTGAACTCCATGAAGTTCCTGACCGGCTTGTAGATCTCGGCGATCAGATCTTCGGCGCTGGTGTCCAACTCGGGCTTCCAGTCCTGGTTATCCATGACGAACTTCACCATGGACTTGGCGCACATACGGCCTTCAGCATGGGAACCGGAGGAGAACTTATGGCCGGAGGCACCGACACCGTCAGCAGCAGTAAACAGGCCGGTAACCGTGGTCATGCCCCGGTAGCCCCAGTTCCAGCCGGAAGGCAGGTGCTCGGGCACGCCGGCCTCGGTCTCTTCGGTGGGCGCACCCACGTCTTCGGGACCGGAGACCCAGATGCCGCAGCAGCCGGAGTGTGAGCCCAGCAGGTAGGGTTCGGTGGGCATCAGCTCGGAGTTCTTCTTTTCCGGCTCGATGTTCTCACCGGCCCAGATTCCGCACTGGCCGATACACATGTCCAGGAAGTCTTCCCAGGCCTCGGCCTCCAGATGCTTAACCTCGCGGGGAGACAAAGTCTCACGCAGGTTGGCAAGGGCGGTCACGGTATCCATCCAGATGGGACCGCGGCCTTCACGCATCTCTTTGAGCATGAGGTGGTTGCGCAGGCAGGAAGCGGGAACCGCAGCCTGGCCATATGGGGGATAATCGTCCAGCATCTCCTTGTTGCGAGTCATGTAGGTCTCGCCGAAGGCGTTGGTGGCCTGGGACTTGAAGAGCAGGAACCAGGCACCGACCGGACCGTAACCGTCCTTGAAGCGGGTCGGTACGAAGCGGTTTTCCATCAGGGTCAGCTCGGCACCGGCCTCTGCGGCCATCGCGTAGGTGGAACCGGCGTTCCAAACGGGATACCAGGCACGACCCTGACCCTCGCCCACGGAGCGGGGACGGAAGATGTTCACGCAACCGCCGGCAACCAGCAGGCAGGCCTTGAACTTGTAGACGTAAAGCTCGTGTTCGCGGACGGAGAAACCGACGGCACCGGCGACCCGGTTCTTGTCGTTCTTGTCGTTGACCAGCTTGACGATGAATATACGCTCCTGGATGTTGTCCACGCCCAGGGCCTTCTTGGCGGCCTCGGCGACGATCCACTTGTAGGACTCACCGTTGATCATGATCTGCCACTTGCCGGAACGCACGGGCTTGCCGCCGTCCTTAAGCGGGGTCAGCCCCCGGGAGCCGTCGTGACGCTCGCCGTTCTCATCGGTCTTCCAGATCGGCAGACCCCACTCCTCGAACAGATGCACAGACTCGTCGACGTGACGGCCCAGGTCATAGGCCAGGTCGTCTCGGGTGATGCCCATCAGGTCGTTGGAGACCATGCGTGCGTAGTCGGCGGGATCCTGCTCGGTGCCGATGTAGGTATTGATAGCGGACAGGCCCTGGGCCACGGCGCCGGAACGGTCCATGGCAGCCTTGTCCACCAGTTTGACCTTGATGTCCACGCCTTCTTTCTTTGCGGCGTCAAGCCAGGGGCCTATCTCGTACGCAGCCCCGCAAGCGCCCATACCACCACCGATGATGAGGATGTCGACCTCTTCTTCGATGACTTCAGGATTTCCAAATTCACCAGCCATTTGAGTTACCTCGATTCAAAATTTTAAAGTTCGTTGCTCGCGACGGATCACGCTTACTTGCGGATCAGCTCGCTGGGTTCACCGGTACGATAACCGTTGACCTGAACGAAGAAGCCGGGATCGGTGATCTTGGAGATATCGGCCTCCGGCTTGCCGCCGTAGGGATCGATGGAACCCTCTGGCGTGGTACGGATGGGGAATTTGAAACGCTTCATGGTGCCGTTGCGGAATTTGATGGTCCACATGATGGAATCCGTGCCGCGCAGCGGTTGTACGGAAGCACCCAGGGGAACGATGTCCGCATAGGGACGGGCTTCGATTGCCTGCTGGGGGCAGATCTTGATGCAGGAGTAGCACTCCCAGCACTGATCCGGCTCCTGGTTGAAGGACTTCATGGCATGACCGGTCAAGGAACCGTCCATATCCAACTTCATCAAGTCGTGGGGGCAGATGTACATGCAAGCCGTCTTATCCTGACCCTTGCAGCCATCGCACTTTTCAGTACGCACAAATGTAGGCATGGTGCTTATTTCTCCTAGGTCTCACTGCAGTGAATATCACGTCACCATCATTGGTGACGAATCTCGAGTCGGCACCCGGTTCTTACCGGGCAAAAACTCCAAAACTCATACCTTTTGGGGACAGCATCTTTGGCTGAGCTTACCTCTTGAAAACGGCCAGAAAACACGGTTTCCCAAACATAGGGCAGTCAAACATATATAAGTATTGCAGAAAGTTCCAAACAAACCTTTTGGTCTCCTCATAAACTGGGTTTATTTCTCTTCAATGCACAAAAAATGTCTGTTTTTATAGATAAATTTCATTAATCATGGGATGTTTTTATTGACCCAGATCAATGCAACCTGTGCCTGTTTTTGAAGGAGTCTTAAATGCCCACCCTGCCCGAGCGCGAACAACAGATCATCACCGCCCATGCAGCCTTTATCTGCAAGGTGGTTGAATGCTGCGGAAACGATCAGCGCCGCAAGGAGTTTGAAGATCTCATGAGCAGCGCTGAGGAGAGCGGCTGGCATACCCTGGTTGCCGCGATCCACCAGATCGCAGCCGGACAGCGGGAGATGTCCGCCATTCGGGGACTGGACGAGGAAGACCGTGTGATCGCCGAGGCCATCATGCGGGGACTGCAGAATCCGGCCACCCTCCCCGACCCCAATGCAAAACCGGACCCGGCGCTGGCGGCACCCGGCCTGGCGGGAATGATCCGGGCCGCCGGCACCGGCAACGTGCAGGCACTGACCCTCATCTCCCAGATGGCCGAACAGATGAGCCGCGCCGGCGGTCCCATGGCCCGCCTGGCCGCAGTGATACGCCCCCTGATAAACGGCGAGAGAGACCCGGCAGCCCTCTGTAAGGGGTTGGACGAGAAGACGGAGCAGGTGGTATTGGGGATTCTGGAGGAATTGAAGCGGATGGAAACGCACTGAGGAAGGGCCGAGGGCCGAGGGCCGAGGGCCGAGGAAGAGTGAATCGGAGGTATTACTGCAGGCCACGGGTGACTGTGGTCTATTTGAAACGCGACTTTCTCTACGCTCGAGACAAGCTACCAGGTATTCTTCCCTTGGCCCTATTCCCTAAGAAACCCTCAACCGCCTGAGGATCCGTACCAGAAGTTGCCCATCCTCCTCCGTGAGGCTATGCCCCCCGCTTGTGGGGATGGTAGTGGCCCTTCCCCGCAGGCCGTAGACCTGATTCATATCCTGGCTCCAGACCGGCACCACCATATCCCCGAACCAGGACAAGCCCTCGTCCCTCACCACGGAGATATACCGGGCCTGGGGATG
>JAHEHQ010000154.1:2629-6394 GCA_024644505.1 Gammaproteobacteria bacterium | reverse complement strand
ATGAGGCCTTTTCCACCCGTGCATCGGATCAGGGCCCGCAGGGAGGACAGTGGGACAACACCGAAGTCATGGAAGAGATCCTGGCCCTGCGCCACGAGATGGCCGGTCTGCTTGGATTTTTAAACTATTCGGAACGCTCCCTGGCAAGAAAGATGGCGGGTTCCTGTGACCAGGTGTTGGCGTTCCTGAACGACCTTGCCCGGCGCTCCCACACCCAGGCGCAGCATGAGCTGTCTGAGCTGGAAGCCTATGCACGGGAGCGCCATGGTGTGGAGGGGCTCCAGGCCTGGGATATCGGATACTATTCCGAAAAACTGCGCCAGGACCGCTATGCCATCACCCAGGAGGAGCTCAAGCCCTTTTTTCCGGAGACCCGGGTCATCCCGGGTATGTTTTCGGTGGTGGAGCGGCTGTTCGGACTGCAGATTACCGAGGTGGAAGGGGTGGAAGGCTGGCATCCCGACGTCCGGTTTTTTGAGATCAGGGACCGTCAGGGCGAGATGAGAGGCCAGTTTTATCTTGATCTGTATGCCCGCCCCAGGAAGCGAGGCGGTGCCTGGATGGACACCTGCATCACGCGTCTGTTCACCGATGAATACGACCAGATACCCGTCGCCTATCTGACCTGTAATTTCTCCCGTCCGGTGGGGGACACCCCGGCGCTGTTCACCCACGAGGAGGTCCAGACCCTGTTTCACGAATTCGGTCACGGGCTGCATCACCTGTTGACCCGGGTGGACTACCCGGCGGTGGCGGGTATCAACGGGGTTGCCTGGGACGCGGTGGAACTGCCCAGCCAGTTCATGGAGAACTGGTGCTGGGAACAGCAGGCCCTGAACCTGATATCGGGCCACTATCAGACCGGTGATCCCATTCCGGATGCACTCTACGCAAAGATGCGTGCTGCAAAGAACTTCCAGTCCGGCATGCAGATGGTGCGCCAGCTGGAGTTTGCCATTTTCGATTTCCGCATACACAGGGAATACGATCCCCAACAGGGAGGGCGTATCTATGAGACGCTGGCACAGGTCAGGGATCAGGTGGCGGTGCTGAAGCCCCCGGCCTTCAACCGTTTTCCCCACAGCTTCTCCCACATATTCGCCGGAGGTTATGCCGCGGGCTATTACAGTTACAAGTGGGCCGAGGTACTTTCCGCGGACGCCTTCTCCCTGTTCGAGGAACGGGGCGTTTTCGACCGGGGCAGCGGCGATGCCTTCCTTCACAACATCCTGGAACAGGGCGGCTCCCGGGATGCCGGAGAGCTGTTCGCTGCCTTTCGGGGCAGGGAGCCGGAGATCGATGCCCTGCTTCGACACAGCGGCATAGCGGCCTAGGGCCTGTAAATACTGTGTGGATGCCCGCGAAGTGTTAACAGGGCCTGGGGTGGGGCGGTGGCTGCTGCTCCTTCTGATGCTGCTGCCGGTGGCCACCGTTCAGGGTGCCCATGTAACGGACAAGCTGTTGGCGGGGCTCTATGAAGAACCTGACAGCACTGATGATCCCATCAGCCTGCTGCCCAGCGGTACCCCGCTGGAGATTCTGAACCGGCAGGGCGGCTATGCCCAGGTGCGTCTGGGAGACGACCGAACCGGTTGGGTGGAGGCCCGTTTCATCAGCAAGGAAAAGCCGGCCAAGGCACGTCTCCTGGAGGCGCAGGCAAAAAACGCTGAACTGCAGCGCCAGCTTGTTGAGGCGCAGGCCCGGTTGAGGCTGTATAAAGATGGCAAGGGTGCTGTATCTGCCGGGCAGGTTACGGTTTCACCGGGACCGTCGCCTGCACCGCCGCAGTCGCAGGCAGCGGGACCGGGCAACAACGGCGAACCCCGCCGCGTGGCGGATCTGGAGCGGCACCTCGAAACGGCGACGCGGGAGGCGGAACGACAGATCGATTTCGAGCAGAAGCGCTCGGCCATGCTCGAGGCGGAAAACCGGCGCCTGCGGGAACGTCAGGAGGAGGTGGTGGCGATGCTGGCAGACAAGTCGGCTTCCGGCCGGAGCGGCGATTGGCGCCCTTGGCATGTATCGCTGCTCGCCGCACTGCTGCTGCTCAGTTTTGTCGCCGGTATCGCCTTCAAGAACTACCGAATCTACCGGCGTTACGGAAAGCATCGGCTTTGATCCGCCATCTGACGGAGACCAGGTAAAAATGAAATACAAGGATCTGAGGGACTTTATCCGTCAGCTGGAGGCAGGCGGGGAGCTGAAACGCATCCAGGTGGAAGTGGATCCCAACCTGGAGATAACGGAGATCTGCGATCGGACGCTGCGATCCGGCGGTCCCGCGCTGCTGTTCGAGAATGTGAAAGGGTCGGAGTTCCCGCTCCTGGGCAACCTGTTTGGCACGCCGAAGCGGGTCGCGCTGGGTATGGGGGAGGAGTCCGTCGATGCCCTGCGGGAAGTGGGCAGGCTGCTTGCGAATCTGAAGGAGCCTGAACCGCCCAGGGGAATGAAGGATGCCTGGGACAAGCTGCCGCTCTATCGCAAGGTGCTGGATATGGCGCCGAAGGAGATAAAGCGTCCCTCATGTCAGGCAACGAGGCTGGAGGGTGAGGCCGTGGATCTTTCCCGGCTCCCGGTGCAGACCTGCTGGCCCGAAGATGCGGGGCCTCTGATCACTTGGGGGCTGGTGGTTACCCGGGGGCCGGACAAGCCCCGTCAAAACCTCGGAATCTATCGCATGCAGGTGATCGGCAGAAACCGGGTGATCATGCGCTGGCTCTCCCACCGGGGCGGAGCGCTGGATTTCCGGGACTGGCAGCTGACCCATCCGGGTGAACCCTTTCCCATCTCTGTGGCTCTGGGCGCCGACCCGGCAACCATTCTCGGCGCCGTGACGCCTGTCCCCGACACCCTTTCCGAATACGCCTTTGCGGGCCTTTTGCGGGGCAGCCGTACCGAGGTCACCCGCTGTATCGGAAACGACCTCCAGGTGCCTGCTTCGGCGGAGTTCGTGCTGGAGGGGCATCTGCATCCGGACGACAGGGCGCCCGAGGGCCCCTTCGGCGATCACACCGGCTACTACAACGAGGTGGAGACATTCCCGGTTTTCAGCATCGACCGCATTACCCATCGGGACAAGCCCATCTACCACAGCACCTATACCGGCCGCCCGCCGGATGAGCCGGCGATCCTCGGGATGGCCCTGAACGAGGTGTTCGTGCCCATTCTGCAGAAACAGTTCCCGGAGATAACCGATTTTTATCTGCCCCCCGAGGGGTGCTCCTACCGCATGGCGGTAGTATCCATGAAGAAGCAGTATCCGGGGCATGCCAAGCGCGTGATGCTGGGGATCTGGTCTTTTCTGCGGCAGTTCATGTATACAAAATTCGTTGTCGTCACCGATGACGACGTCAACGTTCGGAACTGGAAGGACGTGATCTGGGCAATGACCACCCGCATGGACCCGGCCCGGGACACCACAATCATCGAAAACACGCCTATCGACTACCTGGACTTTGCCTCGCCGGTCTCCGGCCTGGGTTCGAAGATCGGGTTCGATGCCACCAACAAGTGGCCGGGCGAAGTCAGCCGCGCCTGGGGCAAACCCATCGCCATGTCTGAAGAGGTCAGGTCGCGGGTGGACCGGATCTGGGACAGCCTGGGCATTTAGCAGGAGCGTTCAATGGGGTCAGACTCGATTGACCCCATTGAAATGAGACCCATTGAAAAGCAGGATCCGTTTAACAGGCCTCGAGACCGGCATCCAGATTGGGATAGCGCAGTTCCACCCCGAGCTCTTTAAGCATCTTCCGGTTGTCCAGCCGG
>JAHEHQ010000154.1:0-2529 GCA_024644505.1 Gammaproteobacteria bacterium | reverse complement strand
CCATTGAAATGAGACCCATTGAAAAGCAGGATCCGTTTAACAGGCCTCGAGACCGGCATCCAGATTGGGATAGCGCAGTTCCACCCCGAGCTCTTTAAGCATCTTCCGGTTGTCCAGCCGGCGTGATTCCCGCATGTAGGACATCATCCCCGGGGAGAGTTTCCGGTCCCCTTCCTCCATGCTGATCAGCGGCGGGCGGGGCAGGCCCGCCTTGTCCGCTATCCGGTTGAAGTAGTCCGTCATGGTGCCCGGAGAGCCGTCACTGGCGTTGTACACTTCACCGTCCCGCCCCTTCTCCATGGCGGCTACACATACCCGGACCAGGTCATCCACATGAATCCTGTTGGTCCAGGGGGCTTCCTCGGGGCGGATGAGCGGCAACCCGCGGCGAATGCGCTCCAGGGGCAGTCTGCCCGGTCCATAGATACCCGCCACCCGAAGAATGATCAGCTCGAAGCCGGCTGCCGCCCGCCAGGCGTGAAAGCGCTGCTCGGCATCCCAGCGCCGCAGTGCGCGTGGTGCGACGGGGTTGACCGGCCGGGTCTCGTCCACGGATTCGCCATTGCAGTCCCCGTAGACGCCGGTGGTGCTGAGATACAGGATGCGCCTGGGGTTGCCATCCGCTTCACAGGCGGTCCGCAGGTAGCGGATTCTGGGGTCCGTCTCTCCTTCGCCCGGTGGTGGGAGAAAGTAAAAGAGCCGGGTGCCACCGGGGTCAAGACCCCGAAGCGGCGCGGTGTCGACGTCCAGCGCCAGGCAGGAGATACCCATCCGGACCAGTTCCCGGCGGCTGCTTTCGCTGCGTACCAGTCCGGACATCCGGTCACCCCGGTGCAGATAATGGGCCGCCACTCGCCTTCCGAGATAACCGCAGCCGATAATTAACCCGTTCACAATAAGCTTTAAATCCTCAGCGAAATAGTAGAGAATTCCGGGCTGTTTCCCAATAGACCCCGGTTCCCATGAGTTTTAAGATCACAGTAGAGCCCAGTGGCCATGAGTTTACCAGTAAGGCCGGAGAAACGATCCTTGATGCGGCCGAGCGTCAGGGGGTGGTCCTGCCTTACGGATGCCGCAATGGTCTCTGCGGCAGCTGCGCCGGCAATCTGCTCAGCGGCGAGGTGCACTATCCGGATGAGCTGATCGCTGCGTCGATAGAGGCAAGGCCGGACAAGAACTGCCTGCCCTGCCAGGCGGTAGCGGTCAGCGACCTGACCGTGCAGATCCATGAAGTGGAGACGGAGAAGGAGATCGAAGTCCGCAGCCTCAGTTGCGAGGTGATAAGGGCCGAAACCCTTGCCCACGATGTAATGCGGATCTACCTGAAGCTGCCGGAAGAACAGCGATTGCAGTTCCTGGCCGGTCAGTATCTGGACTTTATACTGCCTGATGGTCGGCGACGCGCCTTCTCCATCGCCAATGCCCCCCACGACGATGAGCACATAGAGCTCCATGTTCGCCATGTGCCGGGCGGTGAATTCACGGATTACGTATTCAATGACATGAAGGTCGGCAGTCAGCAGCGCATACAGGCACCCATGGGTGGCTTTTATCTGCGGGAGAACTCGGACCGGCCTCTCATCATGATGGCCGGCGGCACGGGGTTCGCGCCCTTGAAGAGTATCATCGAGCATGCCTTTCATGTGGGTGTGGATCGTCCCATCCATCTGTATTGGGGTGTGCGCTCAGAGCGGGATCTCTATCTGCCGGGTCTGCCTGCCGTCTGGATGGATCACCGGGGTGATTTTAAATATACCCCGGTGTTGTCGGAACCGGATGAGGGCTGGCGGGGCAGGAAGGGTTTCGTGCATGATGCCGTTCTGCAGGATTATCCGGACATGTCTCCCTACGACCTTTACATGAGCGGCCCGCCGGTCATGGTTTATGCCGGCAAGACGGCCTTCAGTGCGGCGGGGCTTTCCGAGGACCACATGTACTCGGACGTATTCGAATGGGCGAAAGACAGTCCGGCTAAAGGTTAATGCCTCTTCCCCTGTTTGTGTCGGTTGAATCAACCAGTTCGTAGCCTGTGTTGAGCTTGCGAAACACGGGTTGAAATCCACGATTAAACCCGCGTTTGGTTCCTCGGCAACGGCTTCGGTAATTGCTCCTGCATTACTCTACCTTCCCACATCCCTGTGGCTCGCCTGCGTTGCTCTACTCCTGCACCCCAAGGGCACTCCCTTCGGGCGCATCCATGCGGTCGTCAACGCAGGCTACATTGTTCGGCAGGAGGAAGTTAAACCTTCAATCCCAACTTGGGCGGGTTGATATCCGTCGGCTGTTCCAGCTCCCGCTTCTTCTCAATGTGCCCCTGGGAGGCCAGGTTTTCCGGAAACTCCGGAATGGCGTAGTCACTGGAAAGTTCCAGTCCCGATCTGTAACAGGCACTGGAGAGCTCCCGCTCACCCATTCCCTCGAGCAGTGCGCCCAGTTCCCTGTAGGCTGCGGCGGTCGGATTTGCGCCGATGCTGGCTTCGAGATAACTGCGTGCCTTGCCCCAGAGCTGATTCTTCATACACAGACGAC
>JAHEHQ010000153.1 GCA_024644505.1 Gammaproteobacteria bacterium | reverse complement strand
CTTGCCGATGAGTCGGTCTGCATCGGACCCGCCGCCTCGGCCGACAGCTACCTGCAGATACCCTCGATCATCAGTGCCGCAGAGGTGACCGATGCGACAGCCATTCATCCCGGCTACGGATTCCTGTCGGAAAATGCGGATTTCGCCGAAAGGGTGGAGGAAAGCGGGTTCATATTCGTCGGTCCCAAATCGGAAACCATCCGAATCATGGGGGACAAGATCACCGCGATCCGGGCGATGAAGGAGGCCGGGGTACCCTGTGTACCCGGATCCGACGGACCGTTGGACGATGATGAACATCGCACCCTCAGGCTGGCCCGGGAGATAGGTTACCCGGTGATCGTCAAGGCAGCAGGCGGCGGTGGCGGCCGCGGTATGCGGGTGGTGCACTCCGAGGCCGCACTGCTCAGTGCCATCTCACTGACCCGCGCGGAGGCGGGTGCTGCCTTCGGCAACGATACCCTTTATATGGAAAAGTACCTGGAACGCCCCAGGCACGTGGAATTCCAGGTGCTCGCCGATACCCACGGCAATGCCATCCACCTGTTCGAACGGGACTGCTCCATGCAGCGCCGACATCAAAAGGTCGTGGAGGAAGCACCCGCCCCCGGCATCACGGACGAACAACGCAGTGAAGTGGGGGAACGCTGTGCCGATGCCTGCCGCCTCATAGGATACAGAGGCGCCGGAACTTTTGAATTCCTCTACCAGGACGGTGAATTCTACTTCATAGAGATGAATACCCGCGTACAGGTGGAGCATCCCGTAACCGAAATGATCACCGGCGTGGACATCGTCAAGGAACAACTGCGGATCGCCGAAGGCAGAAAGCTTCATCACACCCAGGACACGCTGGAGATACGGGGCCATGCCATCGAGTGCCGCATTAATGCGGAAGACCCGTCCAACTTCATGCCGAGCCCGGGGTGCATCACTCACCTTCATATCCCGGGAGGTCCCGGAATCCGGGTCGACACTCATGTTTATCATGAGTACTACGTTCCCCCTTACTACGACTCGATGATCGGTAAACTGATCGCCCACGGCGAAGACAGGGATACCGCTATCGCCCGCATGCGGACCGCGCTGTCTGAGATGGTCATCGACGGCATCAAGACCAACATTCCGCTGCATAGAGAGATCATGACAGACGGGGCCTTTATCAGGGGCGGCGCCAACATCCACTACCTGGAGAAAAAACTGGGATTGTAGATAGTTGCTAGTTTTTACCCGCGTTTCGCTTCTCTCAACGCAGGCTACGATATCTACTCACTGGTAACCAGATACCAGTAACTGGTTTTATTATGCCCTGGCTACAGGTCCATCTGATCACCGAACAGGAACGCGCAGACCTGGTTGCAGTGCTGTTCGAAAACCTGGGCGCGCTTTCCGTTACCCTGGGCGACGCAGCAGATTCCCCGTTGTTCGAGCCGGCACCTGGAGAGCAGCCTTTATGGTCCCGTACACGCATCACCGGGCTTTTTCCGGGTGACACCGACACGGACAGTCTGCGCCAGAGAATCAACCAGGCGATCAACAGGGAGACAACGAAGGATTTATCCCTGGAGATGTTGAAAGATCAGGTCTGGGAGCGCACCTGGCTGGACAGCTTCCAACCCATGCGTTTCGGCAGCAGGCTGTGGATTTGCCCCAACGGGCAGCGGCCCGAAGGGGAGTCCGGCGTATTCATCGACCTGGATCCCGGGTTGGCTTTCGGCACCGGAACTCACCCCACGACCTCTCTCTGTCTTCAGTGGCTGGATCGCCATAAGATCGATGGAAAACGGATTCTCGATTTTGGCTGCGGCTCCGGGATACTCGCTATCGCCGCGATCAAGCTGGGGGCCAGGCAGGCCTATGCACTGGATCACGATCCCCAGGCGCTGTCTGCCACCCGGGACAATGCAGAAAAAAACGGTGTTTCGGGTCGCCTGGGCATTGTGTCGAACGGATCAGAGATAACAGCGCCGGTGGATATGGTTCTGGCGAATATCCTCGCTGGCACCCTGATCGATCTAAAACCCAAACTCACAGGCTGCATACGTCCCGGCGGATCAATCGTCCTGTCGGGAATACTGGCGAGTCAGTCCGACGATGTGATTCAGGCCTATGCCGGAGACTTTCGGATGCACCCCCCGGAGCAGGCCGGAGACTGGGTGCTGCTGGAAGGTATTCGAATCTGAATACAGCCGATTGAAAGCTTCAGATACTGCATCCAGAAACACGATGGTGTATCGTCGGCGGATAAATGGATCAATCGCCTTGCAGGACGCTGCCTTGCCATGGAGCCTGATACGAATGAACATTACGGGGTTCTGACGTGTATACCCAGTGCCCATATTGTCTGACACTTTTTCGGGTTCGGGCGGAGCAGTTGAAAGCCGCGGGCGGCCAGGTGCATTGCGGCCGCTGCAATCAGATATTCAACGCACTGCACAGCCTTCGTGATTCCGGTTTTAGCGAGACCCCGGAACCCGAACCCCATGACGGTTTATCGGAGGGTCCCTCCCCCTCCCATACGAATGACGAGCCCGTCGATGACATGGAAAACGTTTCCCTGTCCCAGCTCTTCAAAGACAGTTTGGCTGATGATGCCCTGGTGCAACACTATGGCGACCTGGCCACAGAGCCCGAAGCGGATGCAGGCCCTCCAAGGGGTACAGATCCGGTTGAAGCCCCCATCTCCGGGATAATCGATGAGCCCTGGGAAACCGGGCAGACTAAAGATGCGCTGTCTGTATCCCGGAGTGAACTGTCCGAGACAACGCCGCCGGAACCCGATACCAATGAAAACGAGGCAGAAGGCAACCTGGATGATAGTCCGATTGCCGACGGGGATTTTACGGCAACGAACAGGCCCAGTGTCGGCGCGACGCTGGGCTGGACGTTCGGCATCCTTATACTGCTCGCCGGTGCCCTTGCTCAATTCTCCTGGCTGGAGCGCGACAGACTGCTGAACTACCCCGGTGTGCGGGAGGCGTTTGAACAGGTCTGCGGA
Organism: Gammaproteobacteria bacterium; assembly: GCA_024644505.1. Lineage (GTDB taxonomy): Bacteria > Pseudomonadota > Gammaproteobacteria > Chromatiales > Chromatiaceae > JAHEHQ01. The sequence continues at coordinate 3,435 of JAHEHQ010000153.1, read as the reverse complement.
CTGGTGGGCTGCCGTCTGGAACCGCGCCGGGCCCCGGAGCGGATAAAGATTATCGATCGCTCGGTGACCAGCCACCCCACCGTTGCCGACGCGCTGCAGATTCTGCTGATTTTCTCCAACAAGGCCGCATTCCCCCAACCCTACCCGAAACTCCGGTTGGGCCTGTACAGCACCGATAACCAACTCGTGGCACAGCGCCTTTTTGATCCCAGTGAGTACCTTTCAGCAGACGACAGTAAACACTCACTACTGAGACCGGACCAACAGGTACAGGTCGAGATGGCACTGGAAGACCCGGGTGACAAGATTACGGGATTCAGGTTCGACTTTTTCTGATCCCGAAAACCAATTTCCAATCTGGTGAAAACGGTCTTTGCCTGCCCGAAGTTTCGGCGTAATATTTGAATCCTTTCCCCCTCGATTAATTTGGACACCTGGCTCTAGTCTGAGGGCCTGTTAACACTATGCGGATACTCATCGACGGAGGCCATTTTTTTACAGGACAAGGCGCGCTGAGAGCAGTGTACCTGCCGTACATTCGCCGCTCCTGCGCATCCATGCGCACGCGGCATACTGTACTTCCTGTACATAAGCGAAGTGCAACGCGGTCATGGGGAAAAATGGCCCCGTCCCTTCGGGTTGGCCATCCAATGAGGCCATCCGGCGTTGCGCATCGCTCATTTGGAGCGACCAAACCTCGCTCTGCGCGCCTTGCACCCCAAGGGCACTTCCTTCGGGGCGCCTGGCCTCATTGGAGGGCCAACGCTGGGTATCCGCATAGTGTTAACAGGCCCTAACATGCGCATCGGTCCCCATCAACTGGACAACAATCTGCTGGTGGCTCCCATGGCGGGTGTTACGGATCGGCCATTCAGGCAGTTGTGCCGCAGGCTGGGTGCCGGTATGGCAGTGTCCGAAATGGTGTCCTCGAACGCGTCCCTGCGCGGCCACAGGAAATCGCTCAAGCGACTCGACTTCGATGGGGAGCCGGGACCGATCTGGGTGCAGATTCTGGGTGCGGACCCGGATGCCATGGCCGATGCCGCCAGATACAACGTCGATCGGGGTGCCCAGATCATCGACATCAATATGGGCTGCCCCGCCAGGAAGGTTTGCAGGGTCGATGCCGGCTCCGCGCTTCTACGCAACGAACCCCTGGTCCGAAAAGTGATTCAGACGGTGGTAAGGGCCGTTGAAGTGCCGGTGACCCTGAAGATACGCACCGGCTGGGACAGCCAGTCACGCAACGGGGCTGCCATCGCCCGGATCGCCCAGGAAGAGGGCATACAGGCGCTTGCGGTCCACGGGAGGACCCGGGCATGCGGGTTTTCGGGGGAAGCCGAGTACGAGACCATCCGCCGGATCGTGGAGATCCTGTCCATCCCGGTTATCGCGAACGGTGATATCGACAGTCCGCAAAAAGCCGGACAGGTGCTGGAACTGACCGGGGCCGATGGCATTATGGTGGGCCGCGCCGCTCAAGGGCGCCCCTGGATTTTCCGGGAGATTGCTCATTATCTGAATTCAGGTAGAATGCCCGATCCGCCATCCCGCCAGTGGATTCATAATCTATTGTGCGAGCATCTGGAGAATCTCTATGAATTCTATGGCGAGTACCAGGGACTGAGAATAGCTAGAAAACACATTGCCTGGTATGCCAGGACCCTGCCTGGTTTGGCGTTGATCAGAAAACAGATAAACAACATCGATTCGGCCGAAGAGCAGTTGAATCTGATCCATGATTTTTTCAGTCGGCAGAAAATCTCGGAAAAGGGGCTGGCAGCATGACCGCGGAAACCACGCGTAGCCTGGGACGGACTTCCATGGCCTTTACTGTGGCCAACAACAAGAAAAAGGAGCCGCTCCGGGAGTGCGTCCGTGATGCCCTCGACGGCTACTTTCGCCAGCTGGGAGGGCATGGTACCTCAGATCTTTACCAGCTGGTCCTGAACGAGGTGGAACAACCCCTGCTCGAGACGGTCATGCAGCACACCGAGGGCAACCAGACCCGGGCAGCCCAGATCCTCGGCATCAGTCGTAGCACGCTTCGCAAGAAGCTCACCGCCTATAACCTGGATTGACGGAAAATTCCCGTTCGGACAACAACAGGCCGCAGGCCTACCACAACACCCAAGAGAAAGCAGCCATGGCAGCTATCAGCAGAGCCCTCATAAGCGTATCCGACAAGAATGGCATCGTCGATTTTGCCCGATCACTGAGTGAACGGGGGGTCGAGATACTCTCGACAGGCGGTACCGCCCGGCTGCTGGGCGAAAAGGGCATACCGGTTGTGGAGGTCTCTGAACACACCGGTTTTCCGGAGATGATGGACGGCCGGGTGAAGACCCTTCATCCGAAGATCCACGGCGGCATATTGGGAAGAAGGGGAACCGACAACCTGGTGATGGAGGAACATGACATCCAGCCCATCGATATGATCGTGGTCAATCTCTACCCCTTCGAGCAAACCGTGGCCAATCCGGACTGCGACCTGGGAACCGCTATCGAGAATATCGATATCGGCGGTCCCACCATGCTGCGTGCGGCAGCAAAGAACCATGCCGATGTCACCGTGATAGTGGACAGCGATGACTACAAGCGGGTTCTCAAGGAGATGGATAAGAACAATGGATCGGTGACGGCTGCCACGCGTTTCGACCTTGCCGTGAAGACCTTTGAGCACACCGCCAACTACGACGGCGCGATCGCCAACTATCTGGGGACCCGGCTCGAGGGTGACGCCGTGGAGTTTCCGCGCACCATCAACCTACAATTCAAACAGGTGCAGACCATGCGCTACGGAGAGAACCCGCACCAGAACGCGGCCTTCTACGTAGAGCGCGATCAACCCGAGGTCTGTATCTCCACCGCTCGACAGCTCCAGGGCAAGGCGTTGTCCTACAACAATATCGGCGACACCGACGCCGCCCTGGAATGCGTAAAGCAGTACAGCGAGGGTCCGGCCTGCGTCATCGTGAAGCATGCCAATCCCTGCGGGGCGGCGTTGGGAAAGGATATCGGAGAAGCCTACGACCGCGCCTTCAGCACCGATCCGGAATCCGCGTTCGGGGGCATTATCGCCTTCAACCAGGAGCTGGACGCGGACACCGCAAAGGCCATCGTCGACCGTCAATTCGTGGAGGTCATCATCGCGCCTTCGATTTCCAAAGAGGCGGCGAAGGTGGTGGCGGAGAAGAAAAACGTGCGCCTGCTGGAGTGCGGGGAATGGACATCTGAGTCCATACACCGATTCGAGTACAAGCGGGTCAACGGCGGCCTGCTGGTCCAGGATGCGGACCTGCAACTGACCAATCATCTCAACGTGGTCACGAAGCGGGCACCGACAGACAAGGAGATGGAGGACCTGATGTTCACCTGGCGCATCGCCAAGTTCGTCAAGTCCAACGCCATCGTTTACGGGCGCGACAACATGAC
>JAHEHQ010000152.1 GCA_024644505.1 Gammaproteobacteria bacterium | reverse complement strand
GACGAGATGGCCTTTTCCATTTGATTTGCGGCCTTGGCGTAGTTGCCCTGGCGATAATAGGCCGTGGCCAGCAGAGCCCGGCTCTCGGCGGTCGGGGCTGGCTCTTCTTTGATCCACCGGAGAAGGTAACCGGTGCCCTTCCGGTAGGACCCTTCCGCGATCAGCAACTGTCCCATGCTGTAACGGAGCTCATGATTCACCGACTCCGTGAGCATCCCGGTCTCCAGGGCCTGTTTGATCGCCCTGATCGCAGCCGGTCTGTTTCCCATGGCGGTATGGATGTGTCCTGCCACCTGCAGGGCTACTGCCCGATCATAGGTCCGGGCCCCGAGCTTTGGCATCAGTCGGTTCAAATCCGTCATGGCACGTTGGAGGTTTCCCTGTTCGATCAGATCGTCAATGCTTTCCAGTTCCCGGTAGGTGGATTCGCTCAGGGCCTTTTCTTCGCCGAATGCGAACCCGGCATCACCGCAGAACAGCAGGAAAAGAAGGGGAATGAATCGCTTCGGGATCATCTCAGCGATCGTTGAGTGTAAAGGTGATGTCCTGGACCGCTCTGACCTCTTCAGCGCGTGGGTTGAATCTCCATTTTTCGATGGCGCCCAGGACCGCACGGTCGAAGACATAGGGGGGTGACGAATTGACAATCTTCGGGTCTCTCACGCTCCCGGCGGTGGTAATGATGAAGGCCACGGTAACGACCCCCTCGACGCCGGAACGTTTTGCCCGCCTTGGATAGTGTGGCGTTTCCCGATACAGGGGGACCAAGGCGTTGTCGGGGCTGTACGCTGCCGCTGCCGGTGAAGCAGCCGATTCGGTCGCCTCGGCTTTCATGGCCCTTTCGAGGGTCGGGCGTGATGCCAGTCTCAGGGGAATCCGGACGGCCGGGTCGGGATGTTCGATACCCGCCGGTTCAGATACCCGCAAAGGCTCGGGTACCGGCAGCCGGGGCAGTGGGGGGCGATCCATCGGCTCCGCCGACTCCGGACCGGTCCCGCCCGTCTCCGCGGTCGTTGCTGCAGGTGCAACGGCAGGCTGATTGGAGGGTGAGTTCAGGAAACTGACCAGTCGGCTGGCGGAGATCGGCTGCATCTGCGCCGGGTTGTATCTGACCATGGCGTGCACAAACCAGAGCAGCAGCACATTGACCGCAATGGCCAGGGCCAGGCTGACAATAAATCTGTTGAAGCGCACCATGCTCAATCTTCCCCGGTCCCCCGTTTGGGGAACTCCCCCCTTCGCGGTTCGGCCGCCACGGACACATTGTGCACGCCGGCGAGGCGAACCTGGTCCACGATCCCGACCAGCGCCCCGGTGCTCGCCTCCCGGTCCGCCCTGATGATTACGGCACGCTGTGGATCTTCCGCGCGAAGCCGCTCCACACGACGGCGAATCGCTCCCGGGTCGATGGGTTGGTTTTCCATCCAGACGTTTCCGGTGTCGTCTATGCTGATGCTGATTGCCCCCGGCTCGTGCTGTGCAGCGGTTTCCGCACCCGGCCGGTTGACCTGCACACCCGCCTCCCTTTCAAAGGAGGAGGTTACGATAAAAAAGATCAGCAGTATAAACACCATGTCCAGCAGGGGCGTCAGGTTCACGGCCGCCGCCGGGCTTTCGGTCTCTGAGTGTCTTCTCCTCATGGTGTTAAACGGGGCTAAACCAGTTTATCGCTCACTTTGTGTATCTCGATGCGGGCCCGCTGCTGCAGATTGATGCTGAAATAGAGGCTCGCGATGGCGGTGACCAGACCCGCGGTCGTCGGCAGCAGGGCCTTCGAGATGCCAGTGGACAAGGCCCGGGAGTTGCCGCTGCCGAAGGTATTGAGGATGTCGAATGTGGCGATCATCCCGGTTACCGTGCCGAGCAGACCCAGCAGGGGCAGGATGCCGGTGAGCACCTGTATGGTCAAGAGATGCCTGCGCAGCGCCAGGGAAAGCTCCGAGATCAGCCCCTCCCGGATGCGGCGGGCATACCAGCTGTCGCGCTCCTCGCGGCTCAGCCACTGCTCCGCCACTCGTCCGAGGGTTTTCGGGTACTCGATCCCGTAATACCAGTAGCGTTCGATGATCAGTGTCCACAACAGGACCGAGGTGAGGATGATGACCGGAATCACCGGCCCGCCCCGTTCCACCAGCATGGACAGAATGTCCATAATGTTCAGGGACTCAGCCATGGGCCGGAACGCTCTGCTGTTCGGCGAGTCTTGCCACCATGGCCGCACTCTGCTCGTCCAGTACCTGAATGATCCGGTTGCTGCGGGAGGAGAGAAAACTGTGCAGAAGCAATAATGGGATCGCTACAACCAGACCCTCCACCGTGGTTACCAGCGCCTGGGAGATGCCCCCGGACATCAGGCGCGGATCGCCGGTACCGTGGACCGTTACTGCCTGAAAGGTTTCGATGATGCCGGTCACCGTCCCGAGCAGTCCCAACAAGGGCGCAATGGCGGCAAGCACGGACAGGGTTCCCAGGCCCCAGCGGATTCGTGGGAGTTCCCTGAGGATCGCCTCGTCCAGTTTCAGGCCCAGGGTCTCCGTGTCGACCCCGGGGTTGTCGGTGTATACCCGAAGGATCCGGCCGAGGGGATTGAGCCGGTCCGGTGTCTTGTCTTTCAACTGCCGCCCGATTCCCCTGTCCAGCCGGCCCAGCACCCAGAGGCGTCCCAAACCGATCAACAGGCCGATGCCCCCCAGTCCCAGGATGATCCAGCCGATAACGCCGCCCTGGTCGATGCCCTGGCGGATCCGCTCTTCCAGGTCCGGGGTCTGGGAGAGTTGCAGCAGCAGCTCGCCCCGTGTCGGGTCGATGGGCATTGGCAGCACACCCGTGTCGGCCTGCTCCAGTTTCAGGGCCTGGTCCCGGTAACGGGACGGCGGCTGGCGGCGTGGCTCTATCAGATGGCCGCTGCCGGGCAGGTAACGTAGGAAGCTGCCCCCGGACACCGCACCAAACAGGCCCACGCGGGTCACCTCGGCCTGTACGGATTCGCCTTCACTGCCGATGATGTCGGCCGGAAACCGTGCAACCCGGCCCATCTCGATCATTTCCTGCAGTTGCAGACGCCAAAGTCCCTCTATCTGATCCAGGGAAGGCAATTCCCGGGTGCGGACCAGGTCTTCGACTCCGGTCGCCCGGTCCGGAATCTGGGCCGATACCAACGAAGTCTCCGTGGCCTTGAGAAACCACTCGGCGGATCGCAGCAGCAGCTCACGCAGTTCGCCCATATCGCCGAGTTCGGTCTCCAGCGCTAGACCGGTGTCCCTGATCCTGCCCGCATTTTCGCTGGCCTCACGATCCAGGCGGTTGCCGGCGGCCTGCGCTTCGGCCAGCAGGGACTTCGCCTCCACCAGCAGTGTTTTTTGTCGATCCCGGGTCTCGGTGAACCGTTGCAACCGTTCGGCATTCTCCCGGCGCTCCTGACTTCTCTGTTTTTGCACCTCCTCCAGCAGGGCTTCCAGGGAGTCCGCGCCTGAGGCGGATACCGGAAGCAATACCAACAACAGCAGGATGGCGCGTAGCATCATTCCGGTGCCGGCACAGGGAGACTGAGGAGGTCCGCCGGCACCTGATTTCTTGCCACGCGGATGCCCTGGGCCAGGGTGGGTATGAAATCCTTGGAGAGTGGGAGCCAGCGATTCCCCGCTTTGTCCCAGCGCCCTGCATGGTTGCCGTCCGGGGTGAGGTAATAGAGGCTGACGCGGCCGACGCGCAGAAATTCCGCCGGGATTGTCCGCCCCTCGTCCTCCAGGATGCCCTGGTAGGCCTCCATGGTCCGGCCGTAATCCAGTTCGATCTGGTAGGCTTCGGCGATCCGGCGGTATTTTTCCGGGATGCCCGTTCCGGGGTCATCCATGATCCGCCGAAGCCGCGCGATGCGGTTCTCCCGCTCAACCATCAGAAACGGCAGATCCAGGGCGACAAATCTCTCAAGCACATCGACCATCCGCACCAACAGCGGGGTCAGCCCCTCCCGGATATGGCGCAGATTCTCCAGCTGCCGTCCGGTTGAGGCCAGCTGCCCCTCCTGTCTGGCGATCCGCCGCCCCGTCTGTTCGTTTCGGGCACGCGCCGCGTCTATCTGGTCCAGGATCCTGCGGTACTCTTCGGCCATGCTGTCCGTGGATTCCGCCAGGCTGTCGACCTGCTTTTGGGTGTCTATGTTGTCACCCTGCACCTCAATACGGCTCTCGATGACACGGCCCAGGGTGTCCGATGCCAACACCGGGCCTGCTGCGAACCCCGGGAGGAGCAGACAGAGCAGGCAAAGCGGGTCTTTCCAATTACGGTTCATGGCGATGGAGTATCGATGGGAAATGCGGGCTAAATGGTAGGGATTTTTGGTGGGTCCTACAAGTTGGCGGGATGGACCGAGATCTGCACCGCGCAGAACTTGAACTCCGGGATCTTGGCGGTGGGGTCAAGCGCCTCGTTGGTCAGCAGGTTGGCGGCCGCCTCGGTGTAGCAGAAGGGCAGGAAGACCTGGCCCGGCTGCAGGCCTTCGTCCGAGCGGGCATAGACGATCACTTCACCCCGACGGGATTTCAGGATTATCGAGTCACCGGGCTGTACGCCGATCCGTAGCAATTCTTCGGGATGCAGACTGGCAACGGGATCCGGCTCGATGCTGTCCAGCACCGGGACACGGCGGGTCATGACGCCGGTGTGCCAGTGCTCCAGCTGCCTTCCGGTGATCAGCACCCAGGGATAATCCGGATCCGGCAGTTCGTCCGCATTGGTAAAAGGGGAGGGGGTGAAGCCGGCCTTTCCGGAGACTGTAGGAAAGCGGTCGGTAAAGATGATCGGTTGACCCGGGTCGTCCGGGTTCAGGCAGGGATAGGTGATCGATCCGGCCTGTGTCAGGCGTTCCCAGGAGATGCCCGCGATACTGGGCATGGCACGCGCCATTTCGGCGAACACGTCTGCGGGACCCTTGTAATCCCAGTCCAGGCCCATCCGACTGGCCATCGCCTGAATGATCTCCAGATCCTGGCGCGCCTGTCCGGGGGGTTGCAGCGCCTGTCGCCCCATCTGAACCCGCCGGTCGGTGTTGGTGAAGCTGCCGTTTTTCTCCGGAAAGGCGGATGCAGGCAGGATGACGTCGGCATACCAGGCGGTTTCCGTCATGAAGATGTCCTGAACCACCAGATGCTCCAGGCTGGACAGGGCCTGCCGCGCATGGTTCAGGTTGGGATCCGACATCGCAGGATTCTCCCCCATGATGTACATGCCCCGGATCCGTCCGTCCGTGATGGCGTGCATGATCTCCACCACCGTCAGGCCGGGATTCGGATCCAGAGTCCGGCCCCAGAGGGCTTCGAAGCGGGCGCGGGCGTCCGGATTGTCCACCCGTTGATAATCCGGAAACATCATGGGTATCAGACCAGCGTCAGACGCGCCCTGCACGTTGTTCTGGCCCCGCAGGGGGTGCAGCCCGGTGCCGGGTCGGCCGACCTGACCGGTCATCAGGGCCAGGGAGATCAGGGCGCGGGCATTGTCGGTGCCGTGCACATGCTGGGAGATGCCCATACCCCAGAAAATGATGGAGGCACCGGCACTGGCATAAACCCGCGCAACCTCTCTGATGGTGCTGGCCGCTATGCCGCAGACCGGCGCCATCACCTCCGGGGTGAAGGGTTCGAGATGCGCCTTGATTTCCTCGAAACCGGTAGTTCGTCTCTCTATGAACGCGGGATCCACCAGCTCCTGTTCGATTACCGCGTTCATGATGGCGTTGAGCAGGGCCACGTCGGTGTCGGGCCTGAACTGCAGGAAATGGGTGGCGTGATCCGCAATCGGGGTGCGTCGGGGGTCCATCACGATCAGCTTTTTGCCCCTGCGCACCTCGTTCTTCATGAAGGTCGCGGCCACCGGGTGATTTTCCGAGGTGTTGGAGCCGATCACGACCATGACATCGGCTTCGCTGACATCCGCCACCGGGTTGGAGACGGCCCCCGAACCGATCATCTCCAGCAGTGCGGCCACCGAGGAGGCGTGGCACAGGCGGGTGCAGTGGTCGACATTGTTGGTGCCGAAGCCGGTGCGCACCAGCTTCTGGAACAGATAGGCCTCTTCGTTGGAGCCCTTGGCCGAGCCGAATCCCGCCAGGGCACCAGGGCCATCCCGATCGCGGATGTGGGACAGGCCGGCGGCTGCCAGGTCCAGCGCCTCCTCCCAGCTTGCCTCCCGAAACCCCTGGAACGGGTCATGGGGATCGAGTCCCAGGGCCGCCTGTTTGGGGGTATCGGTGTGGCGCACCAGCGGCACCGTCAGGCGATGACTGTGGTGAACATAGTCGCACCCGAAACGTCCCTTCACACAGAGACGGCCCTGGTTGGAGGGGCCGTTGCGCCCGGTCACATGATGGATGCGGTCGTCCCTGATGTGGTAGGTGAGCTGACAGCCCACACCGCAGTAGGGGCACAGGGAGTCGACCTGCCTGTCGGTCG
>JAHEHQ010000461.1 GCA_024644505.1 Gammaproteobacteria bacterium | reverse complement strand
AGGGTCAATGGCCCGAAGCCATATCATTTCTGCAAGGCGTTGTCGCTGAAAGGAACCTGCGGCATTATTGCTACCGATCACGATAGTCTTTGCAGTTGGTGGAGGCGCCAAGCGTGATTTTACATACTTATGTTTAGCAACAATGGGATTCTGGCCGGTTAAACTTACAAATTAGATATTCGTAGTTGGCGGGGAGGATGGGGCATTGCTTATTAACAAGACTTTCAAAATATTTCTAGGTATTTGCGTCATTTGCCTGCCGGTGGCCTGCAGTGGCAACCTCACGGACGCGCAATACGTGGAGAGAGCCCTGGCCTATCTGGAGCAGGGTGAGCTGAGAGCGGCCAGTATCGAACTGAAGAATGCCTTGCAGAAGAACCCGCAGAATGCCCAGGCCAGGACCCTGCTGGGTCAAGCACAGCTCGAAGTTGGCAACGCCGCGGACGCCGAAAAGGAGCTGCGGCGGGCCAGCGAGCTCGGTGTTGCCGACGGCGCGGTGTACCCCCTGTTGGCTCGGGCACTGCTGGCACAGGGTAAGCTGGAGGAGCTACAGGCGTTACCGCTGGAGAACCTGACGGCCAAGGAGCAGAAGGCCCAAGTGCTGGCTGCCCAGGGTCTTGGCAAACTGGCGCAGGCGGAAGTGGAAGCGGCCGCCGAGCCGATCGACCAGGCCGCATCACTGGACCCTCAATCGGCTTATGTGGGGGTGGCCAAGGCGCGCCTGCTGGCAGCCCAACGGGAGTATGCGCCCGCGCGCAAGGAACTGGACGGTGTATTGGAGCGGGACGCCGATTACGCCCCGGCCTGGAGCCTGCTGGGCGATCTGGAGACGGTGCAGGGCAATCTGGCGCCGGCCGAGGCGGCCTATACCAAAGCGATCGAAAACCGCACAGGTAACCTTGACGATCTGCTGAAACGGGCCGCGATACGCATCGAGCAGAAGAACTATGCGGAGGCCCAGCAGGATATCGATGCCCTGAAAAAGCAGGCTCCGCAAGATGCGGGCGTCAATTTTACGCAGGGCCTGATTCATTTCAACAACAACCGCTTTGCAGAGGCGAAGGAAGCCTTTGAGCTGACGTTGCGGGCGAATGATCACCACCTGCAGGCGCTGTTTTATCTGAGCCAGACCCATCTGCGCCTGGGTAACCGCGAGCAGGCCGAAGACTATGGCAGACAGTTTCTCGCGGCGGTCCCGGGTTCCATTCCCGGTCGCAAGCTGATGGCCAGCATAGATCTCGGAAACCGGGAGTATGCGGCGGCAGAGGAATTGATGCGGCCGGTTGTGGCCTTCAGGGAAGACGACGTGGAGGCCGTGAATCTGCTGGCCACTGCGTTGTTGAAACAAGACAAGACGGATGAGGCGGTTGAGTTGCTGGAAAAAGCGGTCAGCCTGCAGCCGGATTCCGCCGTGGCTCAATTGCGGCTGGGCGCAGGCCTGCTGGCCGGTGGGAGGGATGATGCGGGGGTTGGGCATCTGGAAAAAGCCCTCGAGATGGATCCCCAGCTGCAGCAGGCGGATGTGCTGCTCATTCAGTACTACCTGGACCGGAAGGATTTTGACAAAGCGCTGGCGGCGGCGGAGGCCTACCGGGATCGCCATCCGGACAGTGCCGCGCCCTACAACCTGATCGGGCGCGTACAGCTTGTTGCCGGGCAAGAGACGGATGCCACGAAGGCCTTTATCCGCGCCCGCGAGATGGCACCGGGTGATCCGCAGGCCAGTCACAGCCTGGCAGCCCTGGCGGTCAAGAAAGAAGCGTACCAGGAAGCCCGTGGCTATTACCAGGATGTGCTGGAGCACCACGACAACGACCTCTCGACCTTGTTGAAACTGGCTGTGCTCGATGAAGTGGAGAAAAACGAACAGCTGATGTTGGCGCACCTCCAGCAGGCGGCGACGGTCCACCCAAAGGCGGTGCAGCCGAAGGTGTTTTTGGCCCGCTACTATCTGAGTCAGGGTGAACCAGCGAAGGTGCCGTCGCTCATGCTTGAACTGAGC
>JAHEHQ010000151.1 GCA_024644505.1 Gammaproteobacteria bacterium | reverse complement strand
TGGCGGCGGCCTTGTCCTGGGTTTTCCGCACGACCGTTGCACGGCCTTCGGTCCCCACCTCGGTGAAATCCGCGGCATAGGGGGATGCCCGCATATGGCATGCCCCCCGGTTGCTGGTCGCATATGCCAGCCCCATCCCCTGCATTGCACGGGGATCGTATCCCGGGAACTCCTGACCCTTGACCGTGATGGAGAACTCGGGATGCCCATACTTTTCACACAGCCCCTGTGCACCCAGGGCCAGGTCGCGGCCAAAGCCCTCCCCTACGGCGGTCCATTCCGCCGCCCTGACCAGCGCATCGACAAAACCGAATTCAAAAGGCACACCGCCGGTCTCTTCCAGACCGATGGCACCGGTCTCGAACAGTTCCATGGCGGCGGACACCGTCCCCCCGAATGAAATGGGATCCATGCCCTGTTCATTGCAGAGGAAATTGACATAGGTCGCCGCTTCGATATCGTCGCAGCCGACCATCGGGCCAAAGGCAAAACCGTTTTCGTACTCCAATCCTCCGCCGGCTCTCCGGTACCGATCACCCTTACCCTGAATGGCCGGGTGCGTGGGATCTATTCTGGAAACCCGCCCGCATCCGATCGAACAACCGAAACAGGCCTTGTTGTGCACCAGGTTGGACTTGCCGTCCGAGAGCCGTTTCGCCAGCATCCGGTCGGAGTTGATGCCCGGCACCCCGGAAAATGTGACGTCCCGGGCATTGCGGGTCGGCAGGGCGCCGAAGGCGTTGGTGGTGTCCATCATCGGGAGTGTGCCCCGTTTCATCAACTGCCTTCTCGCGGAATGGCCATCCAGTTTCCCGCGACAGCGACGGACCGCCTCCATGAATCGGGTTGGATCATGGACCCCGACACCGCGACTGCCCCGCACTGCGACGGCCTTGATATTCTTGGATCCCATGACCGCACCCACGCCGGAGCGTCCGGCCGCCCGGTCCCTGTCGCAGACGACGCAGGCATACTTCACCTGGTTCTCGCCGGCCCTGCCGATTGAGGCGATGCGTATCTGTGGATCCCCGTGTCGGGCACGGATACGCTCTTCCGTGGTCCAGACCGACTCACCCCAGAGGAACTCCCGGGCATCCATAAGTTCGGCGTCATCGTCCCTGACCATCAGGTAAACGGGATGAGGTGCCCTGCCCTCCAGGATCACCATGTCGAAACCGGCAAACTTCAACTCGGCGCCGAAGAAACCGCCGGCGTTGGAAGCGGCAATCGCACCGGTCAACGCACCTTTGGTAACGGCGGACCAGCGACCGCCCGTGGAGGCCATGGTGCCGGTCATGGGGCCTGTCGCGAAAATCAGCTTGTTGCCGGGCGAAAGCGGATCAACCGCCGGGTCGATCTCCTCGGCAAGGTATTTGGTGGCCAATCCCCGCTGACCGAGAAAATCCTCCGCCCATTCACGGTTCAGTTTTTCGCGAAGGATTTCCTGGTGGGTGAGGTCCACCCGCAATATCCAGCCCTGCCAGGACATAGATGCATCTCCTGTCATTGTGTTGAGTCCACCGTTACGACCGGGATCACCCCGGAGCAGCGTCCCCCAACAAACCCCCTCTCCCGCCGGGAGAGGGTTGGGGTGAGGGGGAAACTGATCCGATCGCTACCATTCTGCCGCTTTCGACACCGGTATCAAGCGTAGAGAAGAAATTCCCTGGATTCATCGATCCAGGCTGTCTCGTCAGGAACCGCCAGCGCCTCGAGATCTCCCGGCAGGGCAGCCGGATCGTCTACCCACTCGCGCAGCAACTCCGTACCATTGATGAGATCTATGGCCAATCTCTCGTACTCGTATTCATAGGGAAAATCGCGCCAAAGCGCATAATCCGGTTGCAGCCCACGCAGGGCCTTGAAGGCCAGCGCGGTCAGGCGCCAGGGCCTGAAGGATTCATGACCGTAGGTGCCATCCTCCACATGGATCTGTAGTCCGGCACAGAGTGTATCGACATGTTTGTGGAAGGTCGGTTGAAACCAGCATTCCCGGAGTCGACAGCCTTCCAGCCATTGGGGTGCCATCTCAGCCATCATTCCAAGCAGGGCACGCGGATCCAGCGCCGGCGCCCCGAGCATTTCAAGGGGTCTGGTCGTACCCCGTCCCTCCGAAAGGGTCGTTCCCTCCAGCATAACGGTCCCCGGGTAACAGCGCGCCATCCAGGGATTGGGGGCATTGGGGCTTGGGTTTACCCAGTTCCGTTCACCGAGGGGCCAACCGAATCCCGGACCCTGCGACGGCGACCAGCCCTCCATTTCGATAACCCGGTAGTCGACATCCAGTTCCAGGACATTCACGAACCAGCGTCCCAACTCCCCCAGCGTCAAACCGTGTCGCATGGGCAACCGGCCCGCGCCCACGAAGCTTTCCCAGCCCGCCCTGAGCCTCAGGCCTTCCACCGGACGACCCGCGGGATTGGGGCGGTCGAGCACCCAGACCGTCTTGGCGTGCTCTGCGGCAGCCTCGAGTATGTAACGCAGCGTGGTAACGAAGGTATAGATACGACAGCCCAGGTCCTGCAGATCCACCAGCAGCACATCGAAGCTGTCCATCATCCCCGGCGTGGGTCTGCGCACCTCCCCGTAGAGACTGAAGACCGGTATGTCGTGGATGGTGTCCCTGTAATCCTCGGACTCCACCATGTTGTCCTGTTTGTCGCCGCGCAGGCCATGCTGAGGACCGAATGCGGCGGTCACGTGGATATCGTCGAGTGATGAAAGGGCGTCCAGGGCATGGGTGAGATCCTGTCTCACGGAGGCAGGATGAGCCAACAGCGCCACACGCCTGCCCTTCAACGGTCGGCGCAGTACCGGATCTTCGACCAGTCGATCCAGACCGGATTTCATGATGTTTCCCCCCCGGACATGGCAGCCCCCCTTTGCAGTGCCAATCTGAAACCGTCTTATGATAGCAGCCAGGGCACCTGGGCAGCGGCACTCCCCTATAATCTTTGGAGTGATGAATGAAAAGACCCGTTATCTCCAGATCATATTGTTCGGCATCGGTTTCATGACCGCCGGATGCGCCGTTTGCCCGCGCGTTGCATTTGCCGATCAGGATACTCCGGCAAGAAGCATCTATCTGGTAAATCACGGATGGCATGCCGGAATCGTTGTACGGCGCGGGGATATACCAAAGGGTGTTTGGCCGGCACACGAGGACTTTCCGGATTCCACCTATCTGGAGGTGGGCTGGGGAGACAGCGAGTTCTACCAAACCCCGGAGCCGGATTTGCTGACCACGCTGCAGGCCGGTCTGGCCCCCACGGAAAGCGTGCTGCATATCGTCGGATTCGACAGCCCGGTAACCCGTTACTTCCCATACAGCGAGGTTGTCGGAATTCGAATTTCGGAGATGGAACTGGAACGGTTGTGCCGGTATTTCAATGACAGTCACCAGAGAGACAAGACGGGTAACAGGATATTTCTCGGACCCGGTCTCTACGGAAAAAGCAGGTTCTATCGCTCCGGCGAAGCATACCACCTGTTCAACAACAGCAACCATTGGACGGCCAGGGCCTTGCAGACAGCGGGATGCCGGACCGGCACCGAACCCCTGTTAACAGTGGATCAGCTTATGAAAAGAAGCCTCCAATGCGGCACACGCATTCAACCGGGGAAAAGCAGGTGATATTGTAGGGCCGAATTCATTCGGCCAACAGCTGGTCGAATCAAACCGGGCACTGGCCGAATGAATTCGGCCCTACAGTTTGGTCGACAGGCGAAAAATGTGGGGCCCGGGTGCTAGTGGGCCGCGCGGCCCACTAGTTACCGGAAACCTGCTGCGCAATGGAAGAACCGGTGAATCCCTGGCCCGCCATCGCATTGGATTTTTCAGGGGGAGTGATGGAGATCAAAACGAAGGACAGAATAAACATGGTGATACCGACAGCAACCCTCAGCATTTCCGCACCCCCGATTCTTGAAATTCATTCTCCTTAGCGTCAAGAACCTGGAAAACTTGAGAATATCCGAGCTATGGACTGGGTTAATTACCGCAAAAGAAACCCGGCCAAAGGACCGGGTTAAGAGCTGAGGTCGTTCATTGCTGAACTTGCCCGTCCGTGGAGGAAACTCCGTTTCCCTGTCGCATCAGTCATCCTGCTGCAATCCCTTGACCGGGATTATCCGGCAGGCTTACTACAGGAATATGACAAAGGGATTAAATTTTGGTAACGACAAACCCGGCGCGAACCTGCCCCCGCAGAAAGGAAAACCTGTCCGAGGGGCAAGAAAATGCTTATCTGTCAGTGAGTTTTATCTCTATTCGCCGGTTGCGCTGATAAGCCTCCGCCGATTCTTCGGTATCCACAGGATGAAACTGGGCGAATCCCGTGGCCGCGAGGCGCTGCTGGGGAATGCCCTGCTCGGCCAGATAGCGCACGACTGATACAGCCCGGGCAGTGGACAGTTCCCAGTTCGAAGGAAATCTTTCGGTGTTTATGGGCCGACGGTCGGTATGGCCGTCGACCCTGAGAATCCAGCTGACATCCAGGGGGATCCTGCTGGAAATCTCTCGCAGCGTTATTGCAAGCTTCGACAGTTCCTGCTTGCCCTGCTCACCCAGGGTGTCGGACCCGGAGGCAAAAAGCAGTTCGGACGGAAAAACGAACCTGTCTCCCACGACACGAATGTTCGGGTTCTCGGCCAGCACCTCCCTGAGCCTGCCGAAGAATTCGGATCGATACTGCTCCAGTTCGTTGACCCTTTGAGCCAGCAGGGTATTCAGGCGGCTGCCGAGATCCGTCAGCTGGACTTCCTGTTCGCGGTTCTTCTCCTCGGCAAGCTTCAAGGCCTGACCGATAACCTTCAGCTGCTCCCTGAGTGCTTCGATACGCTGGGTCAGCAGTTCCACCTGGGCCTGCGCACTGGCCGAGAGCTGCTTTTCCTGTTCCAGGGCTTCGTTACCCAGAGTAACCAGGCCGAACAACTCCTCGATGCGAATGTCCTTCTCCGCTATCTCTTCCTGGGACAGCAGCGTGCGCTCCTCCTCTTCCGCCAACCTGGCCTGGAGTGACTTGGAGCGGTCCCTGAGCAGCCCCAACTCCCCCTCCTTCCCGGCCAGGGATGACGACAAGGCGCCAACCTCCCGCTCCAGTTCCTCCCTGAGTTTGCGCAGGGCCCCGATATCCTGCTGGAGAGAGATGATGGTGCGCAATTGCAGCTCGATTTTCTCCTTGTCGGCCTGGGTTATCGCCGACAATTCCTCCACCTGCCCCATCAGGTCATATCTTTCTTCCAGGCTGCTGCTGTATTCCTCTGAAAGTGCCTGTATTTTTCCGTCCAGTTCCCGGTTCCTGGTCTGCGCCAGACCGAGAAGGTTTGAGATTTCGGACAGGCGTGCGTTGAGTTCTTCCAGTTCCCGGTCCTGGTTCGAGACCAGCTCGGAAAGAAAGACCTGGGCCAGGGTGAAGATCAGCAGGGTGAAGATCACCAGCATCAACAGCGCGGACAGGGCATCCACATACCCCGGCCAGATGTTTATTGCGGTGCGGACGCGACGCGAGCTGGCTAGCATGGTTTCAACAGGCCCCGGTTCAGCCCTGCTCCGGGTCCTTCACCTCGAGCTGATCACGAAGTGCCCTGTTCTCCCGGATCAGCTCACTGACCAGCAGGGATAAATCGTTTCTCGTGGCTTCCCCGCCGCTCATCTGGGCCTCTTCAAGGGATGCCGGCGCATCGATCAGGTGGGTCATACCGGACAGCCACTCCTCGAGCCCATCGTAGAAGCGATTCTGGGCGTGGCCTGCCTGAATATCGAGAAATCCAAGGACCAGGGACCCCCCGAGCCCGAAAAGGGAGGAACTGAATGCCGTACCCATACCCGCAAGGGGCTGCATGAGTCCGGTCTTGAGTTCGGCAAAGACCTGGGCAAAGTCCCTGTCTCCCAGCTCCAGCCCCCCGATTACCGTGCCAACCGCATCGATGGTGCCCAGCAGACCCCAAAAGGTTCCCAGCAGGCCCAGAAACACCAGCAGGCCGATCATGTAACGCGAGATCTCCCGGGACTCGTCCAGCCTGGTGCGAATGCCGTCGAGCACCGTGCGCAGCGAAAGGGCGGACATGGTGAATCGGTCGTGTTTGACGTGGCTGTCCAGGTTCTTGGCCAGGGGCTTGAGAAGCCGTGGCTCCCGGGCAACCGAAAGCCCGGTCTGACCGGTGCGGAAAACCTTGATCCACTCCAGTTCCGGTCTCAGGATCAGCACCTGCCTGAAGGTGATGATCACACCTATCAGCAGCACACAGACAATCAGGAGATTAAATACCCAGTTGGCGAAAAAGGCGCCTTTCAAAGGTTCGTACAGAAGTCCACAAACGGCTGCCACGACTCCCAGATAGATCACCATCCAGAAAATTGTGTGTTTTGGATTACTCATGAATCGGTTCCATTGGGGTTCCGGACCGGGAAACTCATTCGGTGAAACATACCACAGCTGAGCTGTATCAAACATGCCTCCGGCCCCGATTGT